>CAMCQW010000100.1 GCA_945877045.1 Chryseobacterium gleum | reverse complement strand
AAAGAGCGATTTATACAGTAGTAGTTACATTGCCCCCATCACCAAATGGTTATACGATCTCCTACCAACGGTGTTGCCGGGGACCAAATGTCACTAACCTAATCAATCCCGATGATACGGGTATTACATTAAGCACGACCATTCCTGGTTCAGGTTCTAATTACTATCAAAACAGTAGTCCTCGCTTTGTTAATTACCCCCCTATTTTACTTTGCAATAATGATAATTTGGTGTTTAACCATGTTGCAACCGACCCCGACGGTGATCAATTAGTGTATTCATTAGTTACTCCAAATGCTGGAGCAAATTCCATAAATCCTCTCCCAGCCCAAACACCACCACCACCTTATCCACCAGTAAATTGGGCCGGTGGTTTTAGTGCTGCAACGCCATTAGGGCCCGGATCATCCGTATCCATAAATCCAGTGACAGGGATTTTAAATGTGAATCCTTCTATGCTCGGCTTATTTGTGGTAGGAGTGCGCGTCCAAGAAATTAGAAATGGTGTTATCATCGGAGAAACTGTCCGTGATTTTTTATTCCGTGTTTTCAACTGTAACATAACGATGCAAGCGATTCTTCCTACACAAGAACAGCTGCCTACATTTATTTCCTATTGCCAAGGATTAAATGTTCAGTTTGATAATAATTCATACGGAGGAACCAGCTACGCATGGGATTTTGGCGTGCCCGGCACCAATGCAGACGTTAGCAATAATTTTGAGCCTAATTACACCTATCCTGCTCCAGGAACCTACCAAGCTCAATTAATTGTTAATCCTGGGATGCCATGTACAGATACCGCCTATATTTCAATAATAGTAAATAACCCTTTCTCTATTTCATGGACCGCAGAAGATTCATTATGCATTGTCGGAAACCAATTTAATTTCGTTGGGATCTCTAGTTCTCCCAATATCGGCACCTATAATTGGACTTTTGATGCCAATGCATCACAAGCAAGCTCGAATGGTTTAGCTGGTCCAACGATCAATTATACAACACCAGGCTTTCACACGATAACGCTTAACGGAGACAATGGGGAATGCCAAACAAGTTTTACTGATTCCGTATATATTTTTGGTCAAGCAGTTTCCAATATTCTTGTTCCTCCAGATCTTTCCTGCCTTGGCTACACCATTCCATTTGGTAACTCCTCTAGTAATAGCATTCTATATCAATGGGATTTTGGAGTGCCGGGCATAAATACAGATGTTAGTACGGCCTTTTCTCCAAGCTATACCTACACGAGTCCCGGTAACTATACGGTACAATTAATCGCTAGCTCAGGCCTAAATTGCTCGGATACAAGTGATGTGCAAATTACAGTAAACGAACCCCTGTTATTGAGTTTTACACACAGTGATTCACTTTGTATTAATGGCGGATTATACGATTTTGACGCAACGGTAAGCGGGCCGCCAAACAGCGCTTATTGGTGGGACTTTGGTACAAGTGCTTCCCCATCAAATTCAACTAACATTGACGTAAACGACGTTTCCTATTTAAGTTCCGGCTTTCATCCCGTTACGCTCTATGGAAGTTTTGACAATTGCATCGATTCAGTTGTTCAGCAGGTTTATGTTTATTTTGAACCAACTATTAATTTCGTTTACCTAAACACACTGCAATGCGCACCATCCACTGCAACCTTTATCAATACGAGTACTTCAGACGGAAGCACGATTTACTCATGGGATTTCGGTGATGGGGGAACTTCCACATCCCTTAACCCTTCACACGTATATTATCAAGTGGGCACTTACAGCGTTGGTTTAACCTTAATCACCCTAGAAGGTTGCATTGATACCCTCTACTTGCTACAACAAGATTTAGTCACTGTTCACCCGTCACCGATTGCAGGGTTTAATGTTAATCCTTCCGAAGTGGATGTATGCGATAACACCGTTTATTTTACAGATGAGTCAAGTGGTGCGACGACTTACCTTTACTACTTCGACCATCATGGGTTTTCGTCTACCTTAGCCAGTTTTTCGCATGAATACGTTGTGTCAGGGACCGACAACCCAATTCAGATAGTTTCCAACGCATTTGGTTGTAGAGACTCCGCCATTTGTACTGTTAAGGTAAGTCCATTTACACTTTACATACCTAATACCTTTATTCCTGATGAGGATGGTAAAAACGATATTTTCAAACCCATTACCGATTTTGAAATTATTGAATGGGAGTTTTGTGTGTACAATCGTTGGGGCGAATTAGTTTTTAAAACGGATAACAAAGAAATGGGGTGGGATGGAAAATACCGAGGGATGATTTGTCCTGATGGTGTTTATGCCTACGTTTTGAAATACAAACCTTGCAACATTCCAAGTGCGTGGCAAATACTCACTGGATCGGTTAACCTACTGAAGTAAATCTTACTTCCGCAGGACAAAATTTTGACCCAGATAAACTTTTCTTACCTGTTCGTCAGCAGCGAGTTCTTCTGCTGTTCCTGACTTTAATATTTTTCCTTCAAAAAGCAAATAGGCCCTATCCGTGATAGAAAGCGTTTCTTGCACATTGTGATCCGTTATTAAGATCCCAATGTTCCGTTTTCTCAATTCAGAAATTATACTTTGGATATCTTCCACTGCAATAGGATCTACCCCGGCAAACGGCTCGTCAAGTAGGATGAATTTGGGATCAGTAGCTAGCGCACGGGCAATTTCCGTTCGTCTTTTTTCTCCACCGGACAAACGATTTCCTAAATTCTTTCGAATAGAGACAAGACCAAACTCTTCCAATAACTTCTCTAATTTTTCGGATCTTTGAGCAGACGTAAGTGGGGTCATTTCAAGAATTGCCATGATATTATCTTCTACGCTTAGCTTCCTGAAAACAGAAACCTCCTGTGGAAGATACCCAATTCCTAATTGGGCCCTTTTATACATCGGTAATTTTGTGATTTCAAGCTCATCCAGAAAAACTTGTCCTTGATCCGGCCTAACTAATCCAACAATCATATAGAAAGAAGTTGTTTTCCCGGCACCATTCGGTCCTAATAAGCCAACAATTTCGCCTTGTTTAACCTCAACAGATACACCATCAACCACCGGCCGACCTCTGTATGTTTTTTTGATGCTTGTTGTAAATAACTTCACCCCGCTAAATTACTAAAAATTGAAGGAAAAACGAGCTCGGACACCCAAGGGACTTATTCCGGGTGTATTATGAGTCATTCGCCAAACCAAATCAACTCGTCCCACTTTAAAAATATTTTCAATCCCGATGGATAGTTCGGAATAAGGAATATTACCAAATTTCTTTACAAAAGAAGGCATTAGCATTACTTGATTGTGGCGATCACTAACGGCTCCGTACATTATCCGACCTGTGGTAACCAAGCGCAACTTTAACTTATTAACTAGTGGTATGCGATCAAAAAATAATCCCTCCCAATGGTTTTCAATAAAACCAGAAACATAGCGGTCAGAAACAAATTCCACAAAATTTAATTTGTTAAATGCGGAGGTTAGCAGCCACAAAGACTGATTGCCTTCATGAACTTTCAAGAAAGGATAAGCCGTCATGCCGAAAATATACCCTGCTGTAGCACCATACCTCATCCTGCCAAATATACCCACTTGGGTATTGTGCTCGAGTTGAAATTCAATCTTCTGGTAATTATATTGGCTCCCAAAAATCCCCTTTAAACCAAAAATCGCCTGAAGTGATAAAATTGGATAGGTGGAAGTAACACTCGTTCTATCAAAAGCTCCGCTTATAAATTCTTCGTCTTTCGCCCAACGAAATCTTGCTGTAATTTCTGCCGTTCTGATTTGGCTTATGGTATCAATAATTTGTGAACTAGGATTATAACACAAATAACTTGTAACTCCCAAGGGATTAAACTGTTTCCATTCCATCCCTGTAAAAATGACAATGTCTTTCTTCACGTCCTTTTCAAAGTTAAAACCCACTTTTTTTACGAACGTTAATTTATCAAATGGCGCCGTGCTAAAAACAGTGGCAAATGTAGAACCGAGTGCAACGGCAGTTGGCGATTGACCAATTTGCTCTATGTTAAAATTGTAGTATCCTATCAACAAAGCGCGTTTCTTTGGACTTACGTTATAGCGTATTAGTGCGCCGTACTTCCAACGCTGATCTAGAAAACCATATCCCAGTGTTCCTCCTAGTTCAATGCGCCTTGAAAAATCATTAGAAGTTCTAAGTCCCAACGAAACGCGATATTTCTCTACTGGATTGGAACTTAACAATGAAAATACACTTCCCAATTCTACTTTTCCCAATGGAAAATAACCCGTTGAAGCGAAATAGGTAAGCTTCTTTAATTTAACAAATAATGGTGCCTTATTAAGAGAGTCGATCATTAGTTCGATCCCTTTCTCATTGAGGTTAAGCGTAGAATGCCTTAATTCGCTCCATTCTTCTTTTGTTTTATTGGTAGCGCCATCCATTATTTCTACGGTGTTGTCTGATTTATAAAAATCTGGCGGGCGCTTAGTATTAACCACAAAGTTTTTACGGGAACTGGATCTACGGCCATATAAACCGATTAATTTAGTGTCTTGGGTTAAACGTACGTCTGCTATCAATTTTTCATTAGTAAGCATCCACACTTCCTTTTCAATTTGATTGAACTCTTGTTCAAAATAAAAATCTTGTATGTAATTCAAATTAGCGAGACCTGCTATATTGGCTTTAATTTGTTTGACCGCGTAGGTGGTATCATGAATCCACATTTCCCCCTCAAAAACTAAATCCCCTTTTCGTTTTGGAATAAAGCGTAACTTATAACACCAATCCGTTCCGATATAGGTGGAGTCCTCTAAAAAATACTTGTAATAAGAACGCGAGTAATTAGCTATTGGGCTAATAAAAGATTTACCGAATAAATCAATAATATTATCGTAGACATTTATTTCTAAATACATGTCTCCAAGAAATTGAGAAATTTTTAGATTTTCTATCCCTGTTACCCTCGTTGCTTTTACCACTTCCTTTTTATTTTTCGGGTTATTAGAGAAATAAAAATCGGAGACGGATTCACTTAATACGAGTGGTAGAAAAGTTTTTCCTTCAGCAGAAGTGTCCATGTAATTCAACACGAAATCCAGTTTTTTAACCACACCAATCTGATTAAATTTATCCCCAAGGTTGTTCCCGTCTAACTGTATTTTATTATATACCTCATATTCGTATGCGTCCAGCTTTTCCTTGTTATTGACTTTTTTGTGTGCGATTACTTTTTTATGAAGCCTAGTGGACGGTAATTCATCTGGTGGACGAACTGTAATCTCTTCAAAATTGGACGTTTTAACGGTTAATTTCACATTTAAAACCTGTGTTTGATCAGTCTTAACTTTGAATCGTACGGTAATATATCCAGGAAATGAAAATTGCAAAGAGTCTGTGGCATAATAAGTCTCCAACCTATAATTGCCCATTGAATCACTCAACACCCCAATTTTAGAATTGAAAAATTGAATTTTTACATTGGCGATTCCTTCTTTGCTAGCCTCATCAACTACCCTACCTGAAGCAATTGTTTTTTGCGCCATAAAAAAGGCGGGGGTGAAGCATAGTAAGAAAAACAGATTCCTCATTCTTGTATCGACTGTGCTTCTTTCTTCGCGAGTCTTTCTGCCCTCTTAGAAACTAAGATCCCAATTTCGTATAAAATAATTATGGGGATAGAAACGATAATTTGCGAGGCGATATCCGGCGGAGTAATTATCGCTGCTAAAATCAATATAGCAACGATGGCATGCTTGCGGTATTTAATTAAAAAAGAGACATTGATCAATCCTATCTTTGTTAGAAGATAGCTAACAACAGGGAGCAAGAAAAATAACCCTGAATAAAAAACTGTAGAAAAGATAGTGCTCATGTAAGAACCAATCGTAAAGTTGTTTTCGATTTGATTACTTATTTGATAAGACCCAAAAAACTGAACGCTTAATGGTGCAACAAGAAAATAACCAAATAAGATCCCTAAAAAAAATAATAAACTGACATAGAAAACAAGTCCATTTACCATTTTTTTTTCGCGCTGCTTAAGTCCCGGTTTTATGAAACTCCAAATTTGATAAAACACATAAGGAAATGATATAACTAATCCCCCCAAAAAACTCATCATTAAAGCATAAGTGAATTGACCTGAAACCGTCATGCTTTGCATTTTAACCGGAATTTCTTCTACACAAACCCCTATGTATTGACATAAAAGACGAAAGGTCACAAAATCCTTATCCTTCATAGATAAAAATAAATTGACCATGATTTCCTCTTGAAAATACCAAATTACAATTGCAAGTAGTAAGATAACAATAGCACAGCGAACCAATCGCCATCGGAGCTCCTCTAGGTGCTGCAAAAAAGACATGTTTCCGGGATTCTCCATTTTACAAATTTACCAAAAATAAAAAGATTCCCTTAAAATTTATATACATTGTAATACATCGTAAATTGATTACGTTCTACACCCTTAGCTTTGCTTCATAAATTCGAACAATATGGAAAATCACATGGAAATAACAAAGGTAAAAATCGCTTCATGCGAGCAAGATGTAGTAATACTTGGTCAGCTTACCGCAGGTAATTTTAATTACCAAAGTTCTGTTGTTATTAACGTAGCAGATTTAAATCGTTTAATAAATCATTTACAGAGACTCAACCCAAGTCACGAAATAAGTGCCATGTTTACAAGCAGTGTTTTCCCCGACGGGACAGAATACGAATTAGACACAAATACACTAGAAAACAAGACAATATCACTACTTGATATTGCCAATTTTAGTTCAGTAAGAAAAATATGTGCTTAAGGCTGTATGATAACAGTTTCCTCGTTAGTCATTTCGGCCTCAATTTTAATGATTCCTTGACCAAATCGATTTGCTTTGTAAGCATTGATATCCAAAACAGCAACGCCAGCTTGTCCTAATTGATAGATTTCATTATAATTAAATGTTGCGATCCCCGCTGCATTGGTATATGCAGTATCCCAAACGGCCACTTGAGAGGGGCAATTACAAGTAGATGTTCCATGTAAAACAACCATTGCTTGTTCAACCACATCGTTGTTTTCATCACGAACTTCAATTTTCGCAATTGTATCTTCTTTTTTAACACAAGAACCAAT
>CAMCQW010000099.1 GCA_945877045.1 Chryseobacterium gleum | reverse complement strand
ATTCAAAATCTTCCGATACGCTATCGACCAAAAATGAGATCGAAGACGCTTATTTATTTGGCGCATGTGAGCTACCTCATCAAGCAATGGAAAATGGCGTTAATTACCATATTGATTGGATAAATGGACAAAAAACAGGGTTTTTCATTGACCAAAGAGAAAACCGGGCGATCCTTGGCAGGTATGCAAAAGGGAAAAAGATATTGAACACTTTTTGCTATTCAGGTGGATTCAGCTTACAAGCGCTGTATAAAGGAGCAAACATTGTTCATTCCTTAGATAGTTCCAAAAAAGCCATTGCATTAACCGAAGAAAATATCTTACTAAATACATTTAAAGGAAATCATGCGTGTATTGTTGCAGACGCTATGGAATACCTAAAAGAAGTAGAAGAAGCGTACGATATTATAGTTATTGATCCACCTGCATTTGCTAAACACCGCGATAAGAGACACCAAGCGGTCCAAGGCTACAAGCGTTTGAATGCGCACGTATTTAGGCAAATCAAACCAGGCGGGATTATTTTTACTTTTTCCTGCTCACAAGTTGTGGACAAACAACTTTTCACCAATACCATAATTGCGGCAGCCATTGAAGCGGGAAGAAACATTCGAATTTTAGAACAGTTGCACCAACCGGCAGACCATCCGATCAGCGCATTTCATCCAGAAGGCGAGTATTTAAAAGGCTTAATTTTACAAGTGGAATAATGCTAGATTTCCGCTACAAAACACTTTTAGGGGTTGCTTTACCCATGATGGTATCTGGATTTATTCAATCGATCGTATTAATTACCGACGCATCGTTTATTAGCCGTTATTCAACAGAAGCGTTTGACGCCTTAGGAAATGGTGGCTTGATTTACATTACTTTTTACATGATGTTATTAGGGATGAGTGATGGCGCACAAATCATTATCGCTAGAAGAATTGGTGAAAACCGAATTGAAACCATTGGCCGTGTATTTGGGACCAGTCTTTTTACCTTGTTCATTCTCGCGATAAGCATGTTTTCAATCCTCTATTTTGTAATTCCCGATTGGATAGTAAGTTATTCAGCAAATAAAAATATTGCCTTACTCCAAGGAGAATTCCTACACATCCGCTCCTTTTCCTTGTTTTTTGCCATGATTACATTAAGTATCCAAGCGATGCTGATTGCTAAAGGAAGAACGGTGGTGGTTTTAATTGCTGCATTAATTACCGCAGGAAGCAATGTCTTAATGGCTTATGCTTTCATTTTTGGAAATTTCGGAATGCCTAGATTAGGAATACAAGGAGCTGCTCTTGCCTCCACATTAGCCGATGCATGTTGTATGCTATTTTTAATTTGTTATTTAATTAGGTCAAAAGAGCGAAAAGAATACCGCTTATTTTCCTATTTTTCGTTTCAGCTAAAATCATTTATTGAACTACTCAAAGTGGGTACTCCCCTATTAATACAAGGATTCTTCGCCTTGGCGACCTGGACCATGTTTTTCACTTGGATTGAGCAAAAAGGGCAATATGATTTAACCGTATCACAAAATATTAGGTCCATCTACTTTTTAGCCTTCGTCCCTATTTGGGGATTTGCAGGCACAACAAAAACCTATATTTCTCAATACATTGGCAGTGGAAAGCTAGAAGCATTACCAATTATCCAACGCAGGATCCAATTACTAACCTTTGGATTTTTACTCATTACATTTCATGGCGCTTTATTATATCCTGAGGCATTAATCAGAGCCATTAATCCTGCTGAAATTTACGTGCAAAAAAGTGCCGAAATTTTGCGATTAGTCTCTTGCTCCATATTATTATACGGCTTAGTTTCTGTTTATTTTCAAACGATACACGGAAGTGGTAATACCCTCGTCTCCATGTCAATTGAAATAGTTTCAGTGGTCATCTATACTATTTTCAGCTACCTATTCATTAAAGTTTTTCAGTGGGATATTTATTGGATTTGGACTGTTGAATATATTTATTTTAGTATTTTAGGGGGCTTGTCCTTGTTTTATTTAACCTTTTACAATTGGAAAAAGAAAGTTTTATAAGGGAGTGCCCGTCGTTACGGATTGTGTTTATGGGCACACCATCATTTGCAGTAAAGACGCTTGAAACAATTTTGGATAGCCATCATAATGTGGTTGGTGTTGTTACTGCTATGGACAAACCGGCAGGTCGAGGAAAAAAAATTAAAGAAAGCGATGTCTCTGTCTTTGCGAAAGCACGAGCGTTGAACGTATTACAACCTGAAAATCTTAAAGACGAGCAGTTTGTGTCTCAATTAGAAGCGCTCAAAGCAGATCTATTTGTGGTAGTTGCCTTTCGTATGTTACCTAAAGTAATATGGACGATTCCACCTAAAGGCACTATTAATTTACATGCTTCGCTATTACCGGCTTTACGAGGTGCTGCACCAATAAATTGGGCAATAATGAATGGGCTCACTGAAACCGGTGTAACCACCTTTTTCATTAATGAAGTTATTGATACAGGAAAAATTATCGACCGACGCAAGGTATCAATAAGTGAAAATATGAATTGCGGAGAGCTGCATGATTTATTGAAAAATGAAGGAGCGCAATTGTTAATTGAAACAATCAATCAACTTTCTAGAGGAGGTATCCAAGCAATGGAACAAGAATCAAAGGTATCGACGGAAGCCCCGAAAATATTTAAAAAAGATGGTGAAATTAATTGGAAAAATACAGCTCTTTCAATCCACAACCAGATTAGAGGCTTGTCTCCTTACCCCGCTGCATGGTGTCTGCTCTACAATGAAAAAAAGAAGGCCCATTTTCAGTTCAAGATTTTTACCTCCAACATAAGTGAATCGAAGCGTCAAAATCACAAAACAAAGTTATCAACAGGTGAAAATGGCATCCTTTTCCCCTGTTCAGATGGAATGATCGCTATTTCCGAATTACAAGCCGAAGGAAAAACACGTATGCATTACAAAGCATTCCTTGCTGGCAACGATATTAATGAATGGCACATCAGTTTAGAATCGTAAAGAGAAAACAAGAACTTTATTTATTTTTTTATAGGTAGTTGTTATTTGCTAAAAAAAGTTAATTTTAAAATTCAAAGTAGTACTTATGGATGACTTTAAAGCAAATAAAAACCAACTAGACCAAGAACTAGATCGCTTTATCACCTTGCTGGGTGATTTATTGCCCCATTATCATTCGCTATTAGAAAAAGATAAATTATCAGAAGACGAACTAAAGCGTTTAGGGGAAATTGAACATTATTTATTGGGAGTGAATGCTAAAATAATTGAAATTAAAAAACAATTAGAGCAAGATCTATTTGGTCAATCTTTAAATGTCTATTACCAGTTAAAAATTCAGGCAAGAGAGGGAAATCCACATTCTAAGTTAAAATTAGAGAAAATGCGAGATGCATTTGCAGAAGCATTAAGTGCAGGTGAAATCATCAATTTTAACTGATTGTCGCTAAAGCTATTTTGATAGGAAGTAGACAAACTCTTATGATTTTTTTATCTTTACATCCATGAATGTAAATTCCAACAAGGTAGCCGTTATTGGTGGTGGTAGCTGGGCAACAGCATTAGTTAAACTTTTCACAAATAATTCCAGCGAAGTTTTTTGGTGGATGCGTAACGAAGAAAATATCGAGCACCTACGAACCTATAAACACAACCCAAATTATTTACAGGATGTTGAGTTTGATTTAACAAAAATCACCCTAAATTCAAATCTTGAACAAATAATTAAACAAGCTGATATTATTGTTCTGGCGACACCTGCCGCTTTTTTAAACGATACGTTTGTCAATTTTCCTGCAGAATTATTAAAAGATAAAATTGTTTTTTCTGCCGTGAAGGGGATCGTTCCTGAGCATCATGCGATTCCTGCTCGCTTTATTCACAAAACATTTGGAACTAATTATGAACAAATCGGCATAATTTGCGGCCCTTGTCATGCAGAGGAAGTCGCTCTTGAACGCTTATCTTATTTGACGATTGGTTGTCCAACACTTGAAATAGCTCAAAAAATGGCTTCGCTATTAAGTTGTCGTTATATTAAAACAGGCACGACAGATGATTTATTTGGAACCGAAATTTCTGCTGTACTAAAAAATATTTATGCGCTGGCTTCTGGCATTTGCGCGGGCTTAGGGTACGGCGATAATTTTCAAGCAGTCCTGGTAGCTAATGCCATACAAGAAATTGAACGATTCATTGATGTGGTCAGTCCCATTCACCGCGACACCAAAACAAGTGCTTATTTAGGAGACTTACTTGTTACCGCCTATTCTAAATTTTCTAGAAATCGAAGTTTTGGATTTATGATTGGGAAAGGTTATTCGATAAAAACGGCACAATTAGAAATGAACATGATTGCCGAAGGATATTATGCAACAAAAAGTTTAATGGAAATTAATGCAAAGTTTGAAGTCAACATGCCCATATTAAATGCCGTTTATGCTATTTTATATGAGCGAAAATCAGCGCGTAATGAAATTAAGTTGCTAACAGAAAAGTTAGGTTAGAACAGAAAAATTATGAAAGTTTTCAAATTTGGTGGGGCATCCGTAAAAGACGCCAATGCGGTAATAAATGTAGGTGAGATTCTTACGCTATACGCAGGTCAACAAATAATTGTAGTCGTATCAGCAATGGGAAAAACCACCAATAAATTAGAAGAAATCCTACATTCCATTCAAGTCCAAGACCGCACTAAATTTGATCAAGAAATTGATGAATTGCAGTCCTACCACCATGCCATTATACATGAATTATTTAAAGGGAATGAAACTCCAATTTTTCAAAAAATTTATGCGATCATTGAGGGGATAAACGAATTATATTCAAACAATAAATCAGAAAACATCCCTCATCTATACGATCAAATAGTATCACTTGGAGAACTTCTCTCGTCGCATATTGTGAATGATTACCTAGTTGAATTAGGAACTAAGTCAAGCTGGCTTGATGCCCGAAAAATGATTCGAACAGATGATCGGCATCAAGAAGCGAATGTCGACTGGGCGAAATCAGAGGAATTAATACAACTAGAAGTGAATCGTGCTTTCAAGCAATCAGACATCGTATTAACACAGGGATTTATTGGTCATACTGCTGATGGTTCAACGACCACCTTGGGAAGAGAAGGATCTGATTATTCCGCTGGAATTTTTGCTTATTGCTGCGAGGCTGAAAACGTTACCATTTGGAAAGATGTTCCGGGTATGTTGAATGCAGACCCAAAATACTTTCAGAACACAAAAAAACTAGAGAAAATATCCTTTAAAGAAGCCATAGAATTATCCTATTATGGCGCTAGTGTGATTCATCCAAAAACAATCAAGCCCCTTCAAAATAAGAACATTCCTTTATTTGTAAAATCGTTTATTGAACCACTAGGCGCAGGAACAGAAATTCAATCAGAGACCAAAGACGATGGGCTCATTCCATCTTTCATCATAAAAAAAGAGCAAGTATTATTTTCCATTACACCTAAGGATTTTTCTTTCATCGACGAGCAAAATCTCCATGGAATTTTTGAATTACTGGCAAAAGAGCAGATCAAAATTAACTTGATGCAAAATTCTGCATTAAGCTTTTCAATTTTAGTAGATGCAAAAAAAGTCGATATTTTTGGTCTTTTAAGTTTATTAAAAAATAACTTTGATGTGAGGTACAACGATGACCTAGAGCTAGTTACTATTCGACATTATAACACCGAAACCATTGAGTCAATATGCGCAGGTAAAACCGTTATTATTGAACAAAAGACGCGCTATACAGCACGCTTTGTTTTAAAAGCAGCGAACTAAGTCATTATTAAAAAATTATACCTTAAAAAAGGTATTCCTTTCTGTTTAATTCATGCGTAAATTTGTACATGTCTAAATCACTCAACGAGATAATAGCAGGTGAAAAAGTAATTGTTGAAGCAATTACCCATCCTTATCTATCTAATAAACTTATAGAGATGGGCCTTCATGCCGGCATAGAACTCGAATTACTATATAAAGCTCCGTTTGGCGACCCCATTGCGCTTGCCATGAATAGTTCCATACTAACCTTGCGACTTGACGAAGCAAAATACATTCAGGTATGCAGTTCACCAATCTGATTTTTAGTAAGTTTGCGATAGCATGAAAATCGCATTACTCGGTAATCCCAACACAGGTAAAAGTTCTGTTTTTAACCTATTGACCGGTTTACGCCAACAAGTAGGCAATTTCCCAGGAGTAACGATTGAAAAAAAAACCGGAAACTTCAAACTCGGTGACCAGAAACATCAAGTAACTGACTTTCCAGGTACTTATAGCTTATACCCCCACTCTTTAGACGAAGAAATTGTTTGTCAAGTACTCACCGATCCGGAGCATCAATATTTCCCAGAACTCGCAATCGTAGTTGTAGATGCTTCCAATTTGGAAAGGAATATGCTACTTTTCACCCAACTCTATGATTTAAAGATTCCGCTTGTTTTGGTATTAAATATGTGGGATATTGCCGAAAAAAATAATATTAAAATAGATATCAATGCGCTAAAATCCTTTTTTCCTGGAACACAAATTATTACCATGAATGCAAGAATAGGGCTTGGTAAAGATCGACTTTTAAGCGCTATTTCATCCTTGGATTTGAATCAAAACAACATTTCTTTTCACGAAGGTCCTTTTCCTTGCGCAATAGAGGATAAAGATGCGCAGAAAAAAGAGCTATTAGAGCGTTATGAAAAATTGAGCTTACTTCTTAAAAAAGTAGAAAATAAGACTTCATCTATTAAGGACTCCTTTTCAAGAAAACTCGATAAGGTGCTTGTGCATCGATTTTGGGGCTATTTTATTTTTTTAGCGATCCTATTGATTATCTTTCAATTTATTTTTACGTTCGCCACCATCCCAATGGCTTGGATTGATAGTTTATTCCTTCAAATAAGCAGTTGGATAAATAACCAATTACCTCAGGGCTTATTAAGCGATTTGCTAGCTCAAGGAATTGTCCCCGGAATTTCAGGTGTTCTAATGTTTATTCCACAAATTGCTTTATTATTTTTCTTCATTTCACTTTTAGAAGAAAGTGGCTATTTATCGCGCGTTGTTTTTATTATGGATCGACTAATGCGCCCCTTTGGCTTAAACGGGAAAAGTGTTGTGCCCCTTATATCAAGCATCGCATGTGCCATTCCTGGAATAATGGCTACGCGAACCATTTC
>CAMCQW010000098.1 GCA_945877045.1 Chryseobacterium gleum | reverse complement strand
ACAAACATAATATTTTTTTAGGAATGTAAAAATTGTTTGCCCACAATATTTTCAATTTTTAATTTTTTAGTAATATAAAAAAAACACTAAATTTGAAATTAAAACTATTAATCATGAAAAAAATCTACCTAATTTTCCTATTCGGAATTACCTTAAATTTAACTTTCGGGCAGTGCTTACAAATAACGTGCCCTTCGAATGTCGTTCAATCGACTAGCCCAGGTCAATGTAGCGCGATTATTAACTATGTGGCCCCAATAGGGGTAAATCCATGTGTATCGGGAAATACGGTGTTTGTCTATACAGGTGCCATGCAATCTTTTACTGTCCCTGCGGGCGTAACTTCTATTACTATTCAGGCATTAGGTGCACAGGGTGGAGGAAATGGCGGTTTAGGCGCTAAGATGACGGGAACATTTACTGTTACACCTGGCCAAGTTTTACAGGTTTTAGTAGGTGGATTGGGTGGAGATGGAGGTAGTTATGGCAGCGGCGGCGGTGGCGGAACATTTGTTGTTGCCCCGGGTAACGTTTTATTAATCGCTGCTGGTGGTGGCGGTGGAACTGGTCACAATAACAATGGTGTTGGTCAGCCTTATAGCATTGGTACAACAGCCACTTCTGGAAATGCTGGTGGCGACACCAATGGCGGAGCAGGCGGGGTTTCTGGTAATGGTGGCGCTTTAGGCAATTGTGTGAGTTGTGGCGCAAATGGAAATGCAGGTGGTGGCGGCGGATTTTTGACTAATGGCGCTGGTCTGGCTCCCGCATATGGTGGACTTTCATTTTTAAATGGTGGTTCTGGGGGTATATTGAACGGCGGTTTCGGCGGTGGCGGTGGCTCAACGAATAACTCGATATATGACTGCGGTGTTGGTGGTATGGGCGGCGGCGGCGGCGGCGGGTATTCTGGCGGCGGCGGCGGCGGCGGTAATTGCAATATGCCAGGCGGTGGCGGTGGGTCTTTTAATAGCGGAACAAGTCAAGTTAATGCAAGTGGCTTTAATTCTGGAAATGGACAAGTCACACTCACTTATGCGGGCGTTGCAACAACTACAACTCAAACATTAGGATTGCCTAGCGGTGGAACCTTTGCTTTAGGGACTAGCACATTGACTTTCGTTACTACTAGTGGCGCAAATACTGCAACTTGTTCTTTTACCGTTACAGTTAATGATAATATCTTACCTACAATAAGCCCATTAGCTCCAATAACGGTTAGCGCAGGCGCTGCATGTAATTCAACGAATGTTGTTTTAGGAACACCAAGCACTTCCGATAACTGTACCGTTTCTAGTGTAGTAAATAATGCTCCCGCTTCCTTTCCTCTTGGCGCTACAACGGTGGTGTGGACAGTGACAGATGCTGCAGGGAACGCAAGTACTACTTCTCAAATTGTTACCGTTGTCGACAACTCTGCTCCTGTTCCAAATATGGCAAGTTTACCAACATTGAGTTCTGCATGTGAATTAGCTAATTTAATTGCTCCTTCAGCTACGGATAATTGCAGCGGCGCAATACAAGGCACTTCACTCTTAATTTTACCAATCGTAAACGATACAACTATTGTTTGGACTTATACGGATAACAATGGCAATTCATCAACGCAAACACAAGTGATTAATATCACCGGATTGGATACATCTGTAACAGTTTTAGGTGGCGTTTATCTAATGGCAAACCAAGGTGGCACATCTTACCAGTGGATAAACTGCGCTACAAACATGCCTATCTCAATGGAAACCAATCAATCTTTCACAGCAAGTACAAGCGGAAGTTATGCGGTAATTATTTCACAGAACAATTGCATAGATACTTCTTCTTGTTACTCGGTTTCTATTTCAGAGTTGTTGGAAAATAATTGGGGAGAATTGAATCTATTCCCTAATCCAACTACTGGTGAGATAACGATATCTTTTGGACAAGAATTACCATTAGTATTAATTGAGGTAATGGATATTGACGGAAGACTTATCCATCAAGAAGTGGCTAAGAAAAGCTCCAAAATTAGTCTTAGTTTAAGTGAGTCTGCTGGAATCTACTTTGTTCATGCAACATCTGATTTAGGCAAAAAAACAATACGGGTAGTTAAGCAATAACATTAATTAATGCTTGACAACTTACCTAGCTGTTTTTATCTCTTTTAACAATAACTAATTTATGTTATTGATACCTTCGTTAAAAACGATCTTTTTTAAAAAGGTTGTTTTTAACGAATTGGGTAATTAATAATACTAAAAATGGATTCTTAGGCCGAAAGGATTACTTACGTTAATGCCTATAAAACAAGAAAATCGACTGATATTTGATTACTTAGGAGCTTTGTCCTCAAACACTCTTTTAGACTTGAGCTGCTCAAAAACACCAAGGGTAATCCAAAAAGGAAGAATAAATGCCATAAGATAGATTAGCATCCAAAATGCCATACCGAAAATTAAAAGAAACAATACTATGCCAAAACTGCTCATCTTCTATTATTTTTGTGTTTGTAACGATGCGAAATTAAAAATTAAAAATCAAATAACAATATAAAATGGAGTATAGAATTGAAAAAGATACCATGGGAGAGGTTAAGGTTCCTGCTAATCGTTATTGGGGAGCTCAAACAGAACGGTCCCGAAATAATTTTAAGATTGGACGAGCGGCATCAATGCCAATTGAAATTATTCATGCGTTTGCTTATTTGAAAAAAGCCGCAGCTCATGCAAATCATGATTTAGGTGTTTTGACATTGGAAAAACGGGATTTAATTTCAACGGTTTGTGATGAGGTGTTGACAGGCATGCACGACACTGAATTCCCTTTAGTTATTTGGCAGACAGGGTCCGGCACTCAGTCTAATATGAATTGTAATGAGGTAATCGCTAACCGAGCCCATGTAATTAGTGGTGGAAAATTGCTTGATGAAGAAAAAGTGTTAAATCCAAATGATGATGTTAACAAATCACAGTCTTCCAATGACACTTTTCCAACAGCGATGCATATTGCCGCCTATAAATTATCCAAGGAGATTACGCTCCCAGGGCTATTAAATTTACGCAATGCACTTCAAGTAAAGGTGCTAGAATTTAAGGATATTGTAAAGACTGGTCGAACACATTTTATGGATGCTACGCCGCTAACTTTGGGACAAGAATTTAGTGCCTATGTAGCACAAATTGACAATTCTATTCGCGCTATAAACAATGCATTGGTTGCCGTTTCGGAATTAGCACTTGGCGGCACGGCAGTTGGCACAGGATTAAATGCACCAAAAGGATACGATGTGTTAGTAGCGAAGAAAATAGCTGATTTTACCGGCTTGCCTTTCATTACGGCAAAAAACAAATTTGAAGCATTGGCGGCTCACGATGCGATGGTTGAATTGTCAGGTGCATTAAAAAGAACTGCCGTTTCCTTGATGAAAATAGGGAACGATATCCGAATGTTGTCTTCGGGGCCACGTTGTGGAATTGGCGAGTTGATCATTCCAGATAATGAACCGGGGTCTTCCATAATGCCCGGAAAAGTAAACCCCACACAACCTGAAGCATTAACAATGGTTTGTGCTCAAGTAATGGGTAACGACATGACCGTTTCGGTTGCTGGATCAAATGGTCATTTCGAATTGAACGTG
Organism: Chryseobacterium gleum; assembly: GCA_945877045.1. GTDB lineage: Bacteria > Bacteroidota > Bacteroidia > Flavobacteriales_D > Crocinitomicaceae > UBA952. The sequence goes on along the minus strand of CAMCQW010000098.1, from coordinate 3,655 downwards.
TTTAAACCTGTAATTGCATCCAATGTATTGGAATCTGCAAGATTAATCGGTGATGCATGTGTATCATTTACGGATAATTGTATAGTGGGAATACAGGCAAATTTACCGGTAATAAAATTACATCTGGATAATTCATTAATGTTGGTAACGGCACTTAATACTAAGATTGGGTATTATAAAGCGGCGGAAATAGCAAAATATGCACATAAAAATGGGACAACGCTAAAAGAAGCGGCAGTAGGATTAGGTCATGTTACCTCTGAAGAATATGATGAATACGTTGATCCTTCAAAAATGATAGGTGAATTGTAAATACACTCTTTCACAATTTTTTTCTGTAAAAGAGAATATAAAAACATGCTTTTTCATTCGATAATCCTTATTGAATACGTAATTTTGCCTAACTAAAAAAAACAAATAAATGTCAAAAATTAAAGTTGCTAATCCAATAGTAGAATTAGATGGGGATGAAATGACAAGAATCATTTGGAAATTCATAAAAGACAAATTGATTCTGCCCTATTTAGACATCGATATCAAATATTATGACTTGGGGATTGAAATGCGTGATCAAACCAATGACCAAATTACAATCGATGCAGCCGAAGCCATAAAAAAATATAAAGTAGGAGTAAAGTGTGCAACTATTACTCCTGATGAAGACAGGGTGAAAGAGTTTTCTTTAAAATCCATGTGGAAATCTCCAAACGGCACCATTCGTAATATATTAGATGGCACTGTCTTTCGGGAGCCAATCGTTATGCAAAACGTTCCACGATTAGTGACAAACTGGACCTCACCAATTATTGTTGGGCGCCATGCTTTTGGTGACCAATATCGTGCAACAGATGCTGTTTTTAAAGGAAAAGGCAAGTTGACAATGACTTTTACGCCTGAAAATGGTGGGGAAATTCAAACATTTAACGTTTATGATTTTCAAGGTGATGGCGTTGGAATGGCTATGTACAATACAGATGAATCTATTCGTGGATTTGCTTATAGTTGCTTTAACATGGCACTTTCAAAAAAGTGGCCTCTTTATTTGTCAACGAAAAATACGATCTTAAAGAAATATGACGGTAGATTTAAAGATATCTTTGAAGAAATTTATCAAGCGGAATTTAAGGCAAAATTTAACGATGCAGGAATAGTTTATGAGCATAGGTTAATTGATGATATGGTAGCATCGGCATTAAAATGGAGTGGGAATTTTGTTTGGGCTTGTAAAAATTATGATGGTGATGTGCAATCGGATACTGTTGCACAAGGTTTTGGTTCCTTGGGATTAATGACGTCCGTTTTAATCACACCAAACGGAGAAATAATGGAGGCGGAAGCAGCGCACGGGACCGTTACAAGACATTATAGAGATCATCAAGCAGGCAAAAAGACATCTACCAATCCAATAGCATCCATTTTTGCATGGACAAGGGGCTTGGCTTTTAGAGGGAAGTTAGATAACAATGAAGCCTTAATTAATTTTTGCAATGAATTAGAACGTGTTTGTATAGAGACAGTAGAAGCTGGAATAATGACTAAGGATTTGGCAGTTTGCATTCATGGAAGCAAGACAGTCCATGGTCAGCATTATGTTTACACCGAGGAGTTCCTGGATGCTCTTGATAGAGGCCTACAAGAAAAAATGAAATAAAATCATCTTCTCGATGTTGCGCTTTATTCAAAATTTCAGTGTAATTTGGATACGTGTTTATCGTTAATTATATAGAATGAGATATTGGATTTTTGTATTACCCTTTCTTTTTGTCGCTTGTAAATCAATTGATATTGCCACACCGGAATTTCGGACAATTCCTTTGCCGGCGTTTAATAATCAAGTTTCTACCCTAACCATTCCTGTACAGATTAATTTAAAGAGTTACTTAAAAGAGGTTGAAACCAGCTTGCCAATGGCTTTCTCTGGTGACGAAGAACAGTGTGAAGGAATTAGTTTTTCCTATCGATTTTTTAGAGAACCGATAGCTTTTACATTTAAAACTGATGGTCTTTATTATACTGTTGATGGAAAATTCGACTTGAAATTAAATTATTGTCCCAAATGCGTTTATTTATTTGATAAAAAAGGAACCTGTACAATTCCTAGGATTTATACAGATTGCGGCATAGATGATCCAATGCGGAGGGTTAAAGTTGCCTATTCAACCAAAATTAACCTGACTCCAACGTTTAAGTTTGATGCTAGTACCAAACTAGAAAAATTTGACATGCTTGATCCCTGCAAAATAACAGTCTTTAACTATGATGCCACCTCGGAGGTTAAAAAGCAAGTAAGTGGTGAGTTAAAAGCCCTTGAAAAAGAAATTGATAAACAAATTGAATCAGTAGATATTCGTTCATCAATGATAGAGGTTTGGAATGAACTGCAAGAGCCATTGCCAATTGAAAGTTATGGATTTTTGTATCTTCAGCCTAAGGCGCTTTCGCTAGGCAAAATGGCTTTTTCAAAAGACAAAGTGGATGTTGATTTGAATCTTACTATAGCACCAATGGTGGTTACTGAAAACATTAAATATCAACGCACCGCACTACCGGACATGCAGCCATTTAAAAAAACAAATGGTTTAGACATGATGCTTGACCTTAACGCCTCATACGATTCATTATCTACGCTAATAAGCACTTCTTTAAAGGACAAGGAGATTCTATTTAAGAAAAAGAAAATTATTATTAAAAGCATCGTAATAAAAGGTGCGCTAGATAGCACTATTATTTTTGCTGTGGCGTTTGAAGGGGCAAAGAAAGGCACTGTGTTTTTAGTGGGAAAACCGACGATAGATGAAAAAAACCAATCTGTTTCAATTCGTGATATTGCCTTTGATATAGAAACAAAAAGCGTATTGTTAAAAACGGCTAAATGGATGTTTAATGATAAAATAATTAGTGAAATTCAAAAAGTGGCAACGTATGATTTACAGGTTTTACTCGATGATGCAAAAGAGACGATAAGCAAACAGTTAAACGGAACAATCACAGAAGGCATTGATATGGCCGGAAAAATCAATAACATACAGGTTAAAAGCCTTCATTTAACTAATAGCCATTTGGTAATCAGAACGAACATCCTTGGCGAATTGAAACTAAAATTAAATTAATGCGTTTCAGCCCCTTATGCGGGCGATTAGAATTTCGTTATTTTATTTTATTTTTTGTTTCAGTGTATTGGGGCAAAGGACAGACGCTTCTGTCTGCCGAGGAAGTACATCTGTTACTAAAAATGTTTCCTATTCATTAAGTTTTCTAGGAAAAAAGAAGCTAGACGCTCTTAATCTTTTTGGTTATTGCAATTTCCCCAATATTTCTAATAATTATATTTGGCTTAATTTCACTCCAAATTCTTATGGCAATTTAGAGGTTTTATTTGGCGATAAACCCGATTCATTAACTGTTTTTATTTTTGAATGTAAGACCAATGACCCATGTGCTGAAATAATAGAAAAAAGAGCGAATTTGATTTTATGCGATTTTACCGACAAGAAGATTAATCCACACGAAGTCAAACCGGTTTTCTTAACGAATAACAGCTCCTATTTTATTGCTTTCAATACCACAAAGGGGGCGACATCTAAATTAGACTTCACGATAAAATTTGAAGAAAGTGATCAGTTTGGGGCTTATTTGGAAGACTCTCTTTCATTAA
>CAMCQW010000097.1 GCA_945877045.1 Chryseobacterium gleum | reverse complement strand
TAAATCTTCTAAAACTTTAGCCAAACCAATTACATCATGCCCATCAACCGGACCAAAATACCTGAAATTTAGTGCCTCAAATAAATTGCTTTGTTTTAATAGACTTCCTTTTAAAGCACTTGATACTTTTGATGCTATGGATTGGGCATCAGGTCCAAATGTCGAAATTTTACCTAGTAACTTCCAAACCTCATCTTTAACTTTATTGTAAGTATGTGATGTAGTAATGTCTGTCAAATACTCCTTTAGGGCACCAACATTTGGATCAATAGACATACAATTATCATTCAAAATCACCAATAAATTCGTGTCTTTTTCAAAACCAGCATTATTCAATCCTTCAAATGCTAATCCTGCCGTCATTGCTCCGTCACCAATTACGGCAATATGCTGTGTATTTATTTGACCTTTTAAACGATTGGCAACTGCCATTCCTAATGCAGCAGATATTGATGTGGAGGAATGTCCAACACCAAAAGTATCGTACTCACTTTCTGAGCGCTTTGGGAATCCTGACATACCGCCTTTAAGTCTGTTTGTGTGAAAATTTTCGCGGCGCCCCGTTAATATTTTATGCCCATATGCTTGATGTCCTACATCCCAAACCAATTGGTCTTGAGGTGTATTAAAAACATAATGTAAGGCGACTGTTAATTCAACTACACCAAGGCTTGCACCAAAATGGCTGTTTCCAATCTCCGAAATTACATCAACAATATATTGACGTAATTCGTCAGAAACCTGAATTAAATCATCGGTCGAAAATTTCGATCTTAAATCACTAGGATTTACTATTTGACTTAAAAAGGGGCCGGATGTGTAATTTTTAACCATAATTGTTGGAACAAAAATAATACATTAATGAAAACTAAACAATGAATTTACTCTATTGTTTTAATTCCTCTTTTAACTATTGAAACTATCGCTTAAAAATTATTAATTTTGTGCCCAATGGATGAATTAATTAAAAAGCCGTCAACTCTAAAAATCTATTTGGTTTTTACTAAGTTTCGTCTCTCGTTTTTGGTAATAATTTCTGCGCTTTCAGGCTACTTATTTGCCGGAGGGAATGATTTAAAGGAAATTGCCTTATTAATGCTTGGGGGGACACTAGTTACTGCTGCCTCAAATGGTGCCAATCAAATATGGGAACGTGATATTGATAAAAAAATGACGCGAACGGCTAAACGGCCATTGCCAATGGGATGGATGAGTCAGCAGGAAGCAATGCTCATTTGTATCATTTCATTAGTTCTTGGTGAGCTCCTCCTGTATCTTATCAACTTAAACAGTGCTTTATTAGGATTTGGTGCCTTCTTCATATATGTATTTATATATACTCCCATGAAACAGAAGACCGCATGGGCAGTATTCGTCGGAGCAATTCCCGGGGCTGTGCCTCCTCTTTTAGGAGCTATCGCAGCAACAAACGAATTTGGGTTTGTCCCTGGAATTCTTTTTTTCGTTCAGTTTACCTGGCAATTCCCTCATTTTTGGGCCATTGCGTGGGTTCTACATGAAGATTATCAAAAAGCAGGTTTTTTTCTTCTTCCTTCTTCATCAGGAAAAACGAAAGCATCTGCATTTCATATAGCAACCTATTCACTCGCTTTAATCCCCTTTAGTCTAGCACCTTGGCTTTATGGATTAACAGGAAATATCACTCTAATTGTTGGTAGTTTGATTGGAGGCGGATTTTTTTTATTAGCCTACCGCCTCTATAATAGCCGTCTAGATTCTGATGCCAAAAAACTTATGTTCGCTTCATTTGTTTACTTACCAATCATTCAATTCACTTATGTTTTTGATAAAATTGAACAAATATTAATTAAATAAAAAAAAATGAGTTATTCAAAAGATTTGAGTCCAGAAATAAGAAAGAAGATGAATCTTAATCTTATTTATGTGGTATCCTTTAGTGTTACGATGCTATTTGCGGGATTAACCTCTGCTTACATTGTTAGTATGGGAGCTGGGTTTTGGTTGAAATTTGCCTTGCCAAGAGCCTTTTATTGGAGCACTTTTTTTATCGCATTGAGCAGTATTACTTTTATTATTTCTCTCAACGCCGCAAAAAAGAACAAAGTTGCCCTCCAAAAGATTTCAATTTTTATAACTTTTATTTTGGGGCTCCTTTTTGTAGTATTTCAATTTCGCGGATTCAGCAAGCTGATCGAAAGAGGAATTCATCCTGCAAAAAACTACCTTCTAGTTACTGATGGGCGTTACGGAGATTATTTCGAAATTAAATACAAAGGTGATTTTATTGAAGTAAATGGTAACGATTATAAAGTCAAAGGACGTAACATGACTGTCAAGGAATATAAAGAACTCCAAAACTTCACCAAACAATTTATTAACCCAAAACAAAAAACAGCCATACGTGTAAAAGAGAATCCAAATTTTACCTTGGTTCTTAATGGAAGTCCATTACTAATAAAAAAACAGCTCGTCTACATTTCAGATACTATTCGAATGGAACACGTGGACGAAATAAGACTAGGAGATCTCGCCATAAATATTAGGGACAAACGCGGGGATTTTTTTGCGCGTGGGAACTATGGCGAAGATTTCATTATCTATTTTAAAGGAAAAGCTCTTAACTATAAAAACCGTGAACTTGTTTACAATAAACGGGTTCTTTCTCCCTCATTACAAATTAAAGCCTCTGAAGCTGCCGATTCAGCCAGTTCCTATTTATTTATCCTAACGGCACTGCATGTATTACATATGATTATCACGTTGTTTTTTCTTGTCGTTGTAGTAATCAATTCATTTTCAAATAAATACAACTCAAGCAATTACTTGCCAATTTTAACAACTAGCGTATTTTGGCATTTTTTGGGTATTTTGTGGTTATATTTGTTGCTCTTTTTGATTTTTATTCATTAATTTCGCTCAAAATTAAAAGTAATGGCAGAACATGCAGTAATATTAGATTCTAAAATACTTTGGGGCGGTAAAGAATCACCATTTTCAACTAGTTACGGAAAACTAATGATGTGGTTTTTCTTAGTTTCTGATGCGCTTACTTTCACAGGTTTACTGATTTCATACGGATATACAAGACATGCCGCACAAGCAGCTTGGCCAATCGGTGAAGAGACTTTTAATTCTATGCCATTCCTTGGACACGGCTACCCATTGCTCTATGTTGCGTTGATGACTTTTATTTTAATTGTGTCATCGGTAACGATGGTTCTTGCGGTAGAAGCTGGACATAGAATGGATAAAAAAGGCGTTGTTAAATGGATGATTGCAACTATAATTGGTGGCTTCTTTTTCTTAGGTTCTCAAGCGTGGGAATGGAGTCACTTTATTCATGGGTCAGAGTTTGGAAAAATTGAATTAGCAGATGGTTCGCAGGCGATTGTGAAGGGTCATTTTGGCGAAATTGAAAACTTTGAAGTTATTAGAAGTGGGGCGCATCATAAAAATGGGGACGTCATTAAAACTGATTTACTTCATCAATTTCAACATGCAGCTGAAACAGGCGGAATTTACCGCAACGAAAGTGTAATTGTAAATCTCAGCGATCAAAAGAAAATAATTGCTCAATTAAAAATGGACACGACAGGTGTTAAAGGAGCTGCAGACAAGCTAGTGGTTTTAAATAATAAACTTAATTTACTCAAAAAACAATTTAACGAAGTCCAATCGAAACCATTTACCGGAGGGGTAATTGTTTTACACGATGGCTCGATTGCCAAAATAAACAAAAAGGCAGATGAGCATTTAATGTTAATCACGAAAAAATCAGGCAGTAAATTTAAAGTTGGTAGTGAACCAATCGAAGGAAAGAAAGCAACCGAACTCTATTATGGTTCTATTGCTGAAGGATCTGCCAATAAAGTAGTATATGGCGCAAACCTTAAACAAAACGAATACGGGCCACAACAATACGGTCAATTCTTTTTCTTTATCACTGGGTTTCATGGTTTCCATGTATTCTCTGGTGTTATTATCAATATCATCATTTGTATCGGTGTCGTTTTAGGTACTTACCACAAAAGAGGGCATTACGAAATGGTTGAAAAGACAGGTCTTTATTGGCACTTTGTTGATTTAGTATGGGTTTTCGTTTTTACTTTTTTCTATCTAGTTTAAATATTATTTTATGTTAAGAGACGATTTAATTGAATATTCACTGCATACGCATCATTCGGAAGACCATGGAAAAAAAATTCGCAAGAAGATTTTCTTTGTAACCATATTATTAACCGTGATTACGGCAGCGGAGGTGCTTTTGGGGGCCTTTATTCATCAAAACTCAAGCCTTTGGCCATATGTAAAGTGGACATTTATTGTTTTAACTTTATTTAAAGCCGGATATATAGTAATGGTTTTCATGCACTTGGGCGACGAAAAGAAATGGATGCGAAATGTTATTTTAGTTCCCTACTTCATTTTTGTTCTCTATTTGATTTTCATCGCGCTTTGTGAGGCCTTAGAAGTGGGCGGTGCCTTGGCGCTGTATGGTAACTAAAAATGGATAAAATACCCGTTAAAAGTAAGAGAAAAGCGCTATTAGCATTATTACTAGTTTTTGCACCCGCTTCTATTTTAATCTTCATTTCATCAATCGGCTGTGAACATAAATTTCAAAAATTAGCAGATTTTGGCAAAATAAAACCATTTGTTTTTATTGATGCTGATAATAAAACAAGGAGCTCTTCCGAATTTAAAAATGAAATCGTTTTAATTACTACGATTCAAAATGATTGTCCCAACGTATGTGCTATATCTCTTTGGCATTTGAATCAACTCATTTATCAACACATCCGGAAGAACAGTCACAAGAAAATGAAGCAGGTCAGGATTATTTCCTTCGTGACAGATGGTAAAGGCAATCCCGTCAAAAACCTTAATGAAGTACGGAGTAGCCTAAAGGATTTGGCTGAGGGCTACGACCCTAAACTCTGGATTATTGCCAATGGTGATGCTAGAAATATCTACGATATTTCAAATAACGGCCAATCGCTTTTACAAAAAGGGGACAACTATTTCGGTGGTGAAGCTTTTCAGGAACTCCTCCTTTTAATTGACAAAGCGGGGAATCTTCGCATGGTATTACCCGGGAATGAAGAGGGTTTAATTAGAAGAATGAAAGAAAACATTGCGCTTCTTCAAAAGGAATATGATAAGATAACCGTACGAAAATGAAACGTGTTTATGCTGCACTAATTCTTTTTGGATACTTGCTAGTTTCTTGCCAACCATCTCAGCCTATCCCACTTCCAAAACTTGGTAATTACGACGTCGTTTACCACAAAAAAAACGGGAAAGAAATAATAGATTCTATCTATTCAACCATACCAATCTTCCATTATTTAAATGAGGACTCTATTAGGGTAACAAATTCTGACTTTAAAAATAAAGTTTGGATTGTTGAATTCTTCTTTGCTACCTGCCCGACAATTTGTCCAATCATGAATCAGCAATTGAAAAAATTAGTAACCCAAACTGATAACTATAAAAAACACATTCAGTTTTTATCCTTCTCTATCGACCCAAAAAAAGACACTCCTTCCAAATTGACGGAATTTAAACATCGAAATGGTATCAGCGCAAAAAACTGGACTTTCTTAACGGGAGATGAGTCTACTACACACACGCTCGGAATCAAGCATTTTTTGACCTTCGCAGGGAGAGATAGCCTATCTGCTGGGGGATATGCACATTCTGGTTCATTTACTTTAGTTGATAAAGCAGGATATGTCCGAGGCGTTTATGCGGTAACCAATTTTGATTTGACCGTCAATCAAGAAGAATACAAGCGGCTTTTAAATGATGTAAACAACCTCATAAAATACGAATATCATGCTAAATAACGAGTTAAAATCAACAAGATATCGCAAGGTGGTAATTGCCTTGTCTATAATAATTCCAATTGCCGTTGCTGCGCTTTTTGGGATAAAAATACCGGGGATAGACCTGTCTTTTTTACCCCCTTTTTATGCCGGAATAAATGGACTAACAGCCATTTTATTAATACTAGCATTGGTCTTTATAAAGAATGGGAAAAGGAGAAGCCATGAAATAACCATTAAAGTATGTATGGCATTATCTGTGGTGTTTTTATTAAGTTATATTGCCTATCACATGACTTCAGATCCAACCGAGTATGAAGGGAAATATAATCTTGTTTATTATTTCATTCTGATTTCGCATATATTATTGAGCGTGGCAGTTATTCCAATCGTGCTATTTGCTTATCTATTTGCTTGGGAAGGTGATTTTGTTAAACATAAGAAATGGACACGTTTTGCTTTTCCAATTTGGTTATATGTCGCTATAACTGGAGTGGTCGTGTTTTGGATGATTTCTCCTTTCTACCCTGCTTAATCTACTTTTATTTCTACACGTCTATTCGCTTCACGCTGATTGTCATCTGCTGGATACTGAAACAATGGTCTTGAATTACCATAACCAATAGCCTTCAATCGATTAGGGTCTATTCCATTCTGAACTAAATAACGCATGATTTTTTGTGCACGCTTTTTGGATAATCGTTGAGAATTCATGGAGTTCGCTCCCTCTTCATTAACATGGCCTTGTATTTCAATTGATATGCTCGGATTTAAGACTAAAAAATCTTTCAATCGTTTAAGTTTTGGCAAGGACTCATCCGAAATAACTGCCAAGCCTCCAACAAAATTAATGTCGTCGAGTTTTGCAATGGCCCCGCTAGTTATTGGCACTAATCTGATTGTATCATGAGAACTCGCATTGCCAATTATTTTATGTTCTAACAAATCTTTAGAAAAATAGCCTTGAGCATCGATTCGTAATTTTGCCTTGAGATTTTTTGTGTTGTTAAGACGTAAATCACTGGCGCGATAGGATCCATCAAGGTTCCCTGTTGACGAAATATAGATTCTTGCTACCACCGGCTTTTTACTAATCTCATCAACCAAATGCAATGCATAGATAGGCTGGTCATATCGACTCACAAGATTTAATGAAAGAGAGTCTTCCAAATAAGCCCCAAACTGATCACTTTCTTCAAACTTTATCGTGAAGTCTAATTTAGATGTCGCCCCCTTTGTGGTATTGAAAGCAATGAAATAGGTGCTGTTATTCGTTAAGAAAACCGGTTTGACTTCATATGGATCAATCTTCTTGTCGCTAAAATGGCATAAAATCAAATTCGCTCTTTTTTCTGTTATTTCAGTACATGGGTCATCGGTCTTACATTCAAAAATAAAAACAGTTAAGGAATCAGGCTTGTAGCCAAATATAAATTCTAAGTTGCCGTAAGAATTTGGAGTAAAATTAAGCCAAATATAATTATTGGAAATATTAGGG
>CAMCQW010000096.1 GCA_945877045.1 Chryseobacterium gleum | reverse complement strand
CAATGAAACAAGCGTTCAGGAATTAATTATGTATCCAAATCCAACATCTGGTATCGTATATTTGAAAAACGCTCAAAACATTAAAGCAGTTCAGTTAGTAAATGCTTTCGGTCAGCAAATGACATACAACACCTACGATAACAAAGCCAATTTGACGATTGATATAGATGGTCATAAAGGCGTTTATTTCTTGAGAATTACCATGAAAAATGGATCGCAAGAAATTAAAAAAGTAATTGTAAGATAATTTCTCACAATATATAAAAGCCGTTAAAACGGCTTTTATTATTTTATTCTTCCAATGAAGACATACCTACTTATTTTTTCCTGCGTGTTATCTTTTTTTGTTGTAGGACAAAATAAAGGCAATTTAACTATCAAAGTAATCGACGTTAATAGAGAAATCGTGGTCGGTGCAAAGGTGATTTTAACGAGTGAAACAGATCCCAATGCTATTTTCAAAGCCATTACATCATCAGATGGAACATGTATAATTAGCAATCTAATTTTCGGGGATTACCAGGCCAATGCCAGTATGATTGGCTTTGAACCTATGGCACAAGCCATAAAAATCACAAAAACGGAAAACACATTAACGATCCTACTTGGAGGGAATCAAGAATTTGAGGAAGTGAAAGTGATTGGGAATTTAGTGAACGAAGGCAACGTTCCAGTCGCAGTTACAAAAATATCGCTCCAAAAAATAACAGAAGAATTAGGATCCAGGGATTTACCTATGTTGTTAAATGGTACAGCAGGTGTTTATGCGACCACCCAAGGAGGAGGTGATGGAGATGCAAGAATCAACGTTCGTGGTTTTGACCAACGAAATGTGGGTGTTATGATTGATGGTGTTCCAGTAAACGACATGGAGAACGGTGCTGTTTATTGGTCAAATTGGTTTGGTTTAGATGCCATTACTGCCCAAATGCAAGTTCAAAGAGGCTTAGGTGCCACAAAAATTGCCATGCCTTCAATCGGCGGAACGATCAACATCATTACACAAGGAATCGGAAATAAAAAAGGAGGAAGTTTTAAACAAGAATATGGGACGGGAAATCTACTTAGATCCAGTTTTTCATACAACACAGGGATGACACCAAAAGGTTGGGGTGTAACTGTTTCAGCTTCCTACAAACAAGCGGACGGATGGGTAGATGGAACATATAGTCAAGGTTTATTTGGCTACGCAAAAATATCAAAAAAGATAAATTCGCATTTAATAACCCTATCAGGATTCGCTGCCCCCCAAAAACATGGTCAACGTTCCTATACACAAGCCATTCAATATTGGGATAAAGATGCCGCACGAAATTTAGGGACAAGCATTGATACAAATATTCAATTATTTGATATGGGAGTTCGATATAACCAACATTGGGGATATCGAACGGAAAACGGGAAAAAAGAGATCTTGTCTGAACGCGAAAATTTTTATACAAAGCCACAGTTAACCTTAAAGGATTTTTGGAAAGTAAATGATAAATTATCCGTTTCTAACATGGCCTATTTTTCAATAGGACGCGGTGGAGGAACAAGTATTTATAATTCTTCTGCAGTGCTCAGGGATTCCAACAATTTGATAAATTGGGATCTGATGGAAAAAGAAAATAAATTCAACTCCTTATTTGGCACCCCAAATATAGATCCTCTATACTCCCCTACTGAAATAAAATCAAGTCAGCTAATCATCGCAAGTATAAATAATCATTTTTGGGCTGGGTATTTAGGACAATTTAATTATGAATTATCAAAGAAGATAGAAGTATCAGGGGGAATTGATTTGCGGTATTATGAAGGAAGGCATTATCAAGTGGTTTCAGATTTGTTGGGCGGTGATTATTACGTAGATAATGCCAACAAAAACGCCGCGTCTCCTATGAAAAGAGTCGGCGATAAAATCGCTAAAAATACCTTTAATGCAGATCGAAGTGGATTGGTTCAATGGACCGGAGCTTTTGGTCAGATGGCCTACACGGGAGATAAACTATCATTTTTTGTGAATGTAACTGGGATCTTAAACGGATACAAAGGCATTGATTATTTCCAAAAAAGAGTCTTGGAAATTGGAGATACTACCTTGCGAATTGGCACGGGAGATACGATTCAATACCAGGGAAACACCTATACATCTTCCTCAGTAGGATTAAAAAACGATCAAACAGATTGGAAATTTATACCCGGATATACCTTTAAAGGCGGAGTTGCTTACCGAATTTTTGAAAATGCCAGTGCTTATATCAACCTTGGGTATTTAAATCGCACGCCACAATTTTCTAATGTAATTGACAACAACACCAATGCCTTCTTTGGAACCTTCACCAACGAACTTATTTTAGCGTTGGAAGGCGGGTTGAATTATGCGAATAAAAAATTTGGCGTGAACCTGAATGGTTATGCGACTAATTGGAAAAACAAACCTTTTCCATATGGCGTTTCCGTTCCAGATCCAAATGATCCCACAGAATCTATACGCGTTAATATTAACGGAATGGATGCTATACACTTAGGTGGAGAAATCGACATTGCCTATAACATCACCAAAAAATTAAGTGCCGAATTCATGTTTTCTTATGGAAACTGGTATTGGAATTCAGACAAGACCGTTCTTATCCCACAATATGATTCTTTAGAGATAACCTTTGATGCCAAAGGAGTTCACGTTGGTGATGCGGCACAAACAGCTTTATCTGCTTCTATTCGTTATGAGCCCTTTAAAAATTTCTATTGTAAAGTTCAAGCTCAGTATTTTGATCGATACTATTCGAATTTTGATCCTTTTACATTGCAAGGAGCAAATGCAAGAAGAGAATCATGGATAATGCCATCTTATTATCTTATCAACTTATTTGCTGGTTATAAATACCCCTTAAAAAACTGCACACTTAATACAAGTGCTACCATCACTAATTTATTAAATATGAGATATATTTCTGATGCGACCAACAATGCAAACGATAGTTATGATACCTTTGATGCGCAATCAGCCACCGTTATGTTTGGAGGAGGGTTTCGATTTAATGTATCAATCGGTATTCAATTTTAATGTTTAACTAATTTTTATGAAAAAAATAATTTTAAGTAGCTTCGTAATTTTCTCATCGATTTCCCTTTTTGGACAAAATATTGCTACGGCAAGAAATGCGGGTATTGGTCAAACAGTAACGGTTACAGGTGTGTCCTCGAATGGATCGGAATTAGGTTCTATTCGCTACATCCAAGATGGAACTGCAGCAATTCCCTGCTATGGATCGAATTTAAGTAGTGTGCTAAATGGTGATTCTATCACGGCTACTGGTGTATTATTTGACTTTAACGGTTTATTGGAAATTTCTCCAACAAACTCCTTTACGAATCATGGCCAAACCACTCAAAACACCCCTTTAAACATTCCAATAACAAGTGCTGGCGAACCATTAGAAGCTCAATTAATTCGAATAGAAAATGTGACATTTGTACAAAGTGGCAACTTAGCAGCTGGTAGCAGCACAGTTCAAATTACAGATGGAACGAATACATTAGATGTTCGAATCAATGGTACAACCAACATCGATGGCACACCAATTATGGCTGGACCCGTTACCATAACAGGGGTGCTTGGTCAATTTAATGCAAATTATCAAATTGTTCCAAGAAGCACGAACGATATCGTAGCTTATGTAGCGCCATTAAATGAAATTAATGTAAAAATTAATGGGGCAACAGTACTAAACAATGGTTCATACATCATTGGAAATACCGCAATTAATTCCATTACAATAGAAAATACAGGCGTTCAAAACCTTAGCGTAACAGCAGCAACCCTTTCTGGAGTTAATGCTGCCGATTATACAACCAACCTAAATACAGCAACTATTCCGGGTGGAGCTAACCAAAACTTCACACTTAATTTTAACCCAGCAGGACCTGGTTCAAGGTATGCCTCTATTTCTATTAGTAATTCAGACATTGACGAAAATCCATACCTGATTAATTTCATTGCTGTAGGAAATGACAATTTAGCTACTGAACCCTCAACTAATCCAAATGGCTTAACATTTTCCAATGTCCAAGCATACACACTTGCAGGAGCATATAATGACGGAGTAAATGCAGAAAAGTACATCGTTCTTTGGAAAAATGGAGGCGCTATTACTGCCGTTCCAACAGATGGAAGTTCTTATTTAAGAGGCGATATTATTGGCGATGCTAAAGTGGCATACATTGGTCCAGGTACCTCATTTACACCAAGAGGAATTATTGCGAATCAATCGTATCATTTTGCTGTTTTTGCCTTTAATGGTCCGGCTGGATTTGAGAATTACAAAACAACTGGTCCTGCAATTGGAAATACCAGTAGTACAGGACTTGCAATCGGGAATTATTATGCAGCAATGAATTCATCTTCACCAACCTTTTTGTCGAGCTTATCTAACCTTATCAATCCGCACACTGTTATCAGTTACTTCAATTACAAACAAACGGTTATGAATCAATTTGAGGTGAGGGACACCACAAATGGTCAATCGTTTGTGATTTGTGCTTATTCAGGCGAAAGAAAAGTATTTAATGATCCTTTTGATTGGACAACACAAGGTTACTCTCGAGAACATAGCTATTGCCATTCGTGGATGCCTACTTTTCCAGCTGACAATCCTGAATTAATGGAATACAGCGATCAACATAATTTATATCCAACGAATTTACAGAATGCGAACACCCCTCGAAGTAATCTGCCTTTAATGGACATTACTGGAAACGTTGTTTTTACTTACTTAGAAGGTCGTGTCGGTTACAACGGCCAACAAATGGTCTACGAGCCGAAAGCAGCGCAGAAAGGAAATGCGGCAAGAGCCATTTTTTATATGGCCACTTGCTATAACGGTGTAAGCGGCAATAATTGGTCATTTCCTGCATACCAAGATCAAACATCATTGAAAAATTGGCATTTTGCAGATTTACCGGACAATTATGAAATAGCTAGACAAGAATATATTTTTAGTACGCAAGGAAATAGAAATCCATTCATCGATTCAGTTAATTATGCTTGTCACGTCAATTTTTCAAACATGACCTATTTATCTGTTGATTGTAATGTAGGTTTAGAAGAGCAATTAGCTATGAACTTTAGCGTATTCCCTGTTCCATCTAATGGTAAAGTATTCGCACAAGTAAATGGTTTGAACATTACTGGGTATGTTGTAACGGATATACTTGGAAAAACTATACTACAAAATAACATGCTTAACGCGGCTGTTTTAGAACTAGATGGCAACCAACTAAAAGCCGGAAAGTATATAATTGAAGTAAGTACAGAACTTGGAAAAACCAACCGTTCTTTTATCATTGAATAATGAATAAGCTAATTTGGATTTTATGTTTAGGAGCAAGCCTTGTGGCTTGCTCTTCGCATTTAGTCTTGCACCAAACCACACTCGTACCAGTCTCCAAAGATGGTATGAGTATTTCAGAAACCGAACAAGTAATCAAGCCATATCGCGATTCAATGGCCACTGTCATGAACAAACATGTCGCTAATTCGTCCTACAACTTTATTCTTGAACGCCCTTCATCTAATTTGATGAACTGGGTCGCAGATGCCTTGTTTGTGAATCAAACGAAAACTGTTCGCCTAAGTCAGCCTGCATTTTGCCTCTTAAATTTTGGAGGCCTACGCGCTACCTTGAATAAAGGCGAAATCCACATGGGTGATCTATACAAACTCATGCCCTTTGACAATACCATAACTTGGGTTGAAATACCTGTTGGCTTATTGCCAGAAATTGCTGCCTATCTAATTAAAACTGGAGGGGAACCTCTATCAAATGCGTACATCGAAAACGGAAAAATAGTTGTCAATGGACTCAACGAAAACCACACCCATGTTTGGATCATCACCTCAGATTATTTAGCAAATGGAGGCGACAACATGCTCTTTTTTAAAAAAGGGACCAACTACACGAAATACACCAAAACACTAAGAGACGCTCTGATTGAAGAAGCAATGTTCCAAGGAGATTTAATTGAAACAACAGATAAAAGAATTCGGTAATGGAAAGACGGGGATTTTTAAAAAAAGCTGGACTAGGCATAACAGCAATGGCAGTTGTTCAACAAGGATTTGGACAAACCTTGGTAAAAAAAAGTAAGCGAATTACCATTTTGCATACCAATGACACCCATTCCAACATTGATCCCTTTCCTGACAACCACCCTAAATACCCAGGCATGGGGGGTGTTGCTAAAAGACATTCCATAATCAAAAAAATAAGAAGTGAAGAACAACACGTTTTGTTATTTGATGCCGGTGATATTTTTCAAGGCACACCTTATTTCAATACCTTCAAAGGACATTTAGAAATGAAGCTCATGACGGCCATGGGCTACGATGCTGCAACAATGGGCAACCATGACTTTGACATTGGATTAGAAGGATTTTTGAGTGCTCAAGAACATGCCAACTTTCCATTTTTGTGCTCCAATTATGATTTCACCGATACCATTTTGAATGGAAAAACGAAAAAAAACACCGTTTTCTATAAAGGCGGAATAAAAATTGGCGTATTTGGAATTGGCGTAAATTTATCCAGCCTCGTACCCGATGCAAATTATGGTAAAATGATTTACAAGGATCCTTTTGAAACCGCCAATGAACAAGCTGCGGAATTAAAGGCAAAGGGATGCGATCTTGTTATTTGCCTTTCTCACTTGGGGTATGAATACAAAGACGATAAACCATCTGATCGATTGATGGCACAAAAAACAAGGAATATTCACTTAATATTAGGAGGTCACTCCCACACATTTCTGGAGAAACCAACCTTGGAAAAAAACATAGATCAAGAACCTGTATTAATCAATCAAACAGGATGGGCAGGTATTAATTTAGGAAGGATTGACATCGATTTTGATCAGCAACTCTTTCATTCAGATACTATAAAAGTCATCTAAACGAACTCAACAACGCTAGTCCTAATTAATTTTCTTAAATTTAAAAATTGATTCCTACGCATTTTTAGAGAATTTAATGCTCGTAAAATGAATAGGGAAATACACAATTAATGAGAAACAATTGATTCTAGCGACAAAAAACATCATTATAATAGTAAAGCGGATGCGACCCATTATCCTGCTTATTTTTCTAACTGGCCTTTTCGTTAATTGCGCAGGGAGAAAAATTGGAACACCGCCAAGCTTGGGTAATATAGCTATTCCAGTGCAACGCGGCATCAACTATTCTGATTCATCGGACTTAAAATCAATGGTGATCAACTATTGGGCGAATGCAAAAATAAACGATTGGGGAGATGAGGGTAAAATCGACTTTAAAATTCCCCGGGCAATTCTTGGGCGTTTATTAGCTAAAAAAGACATACAGGAAACGAATGCCT
>CAMCQW010000095.1 GCA_945877045.1 Chryseobacterium gleum | reverse complement strand
GTTGGAAAGGACGCTGTGTTTCCAAGAATCGCATATCCTCCGGGATATTTAACAATGTCTCTGGACTGATCGCGAGCACTGCCTCCTGCACTTCTTGCCCATGAAACAGAACCGTTGCTTATGTTTATTTTAGCAATCAGAATATTTTCACTGGCAAAACCACCAAGGTAGGTAGGTGAGGTGATCACAATAGAACTATCGTTTTGATTTAAAGATCCTTTACAGGACCATGTAGTATGATCCTGATCATTCCAACCGCTACCACCATACAATCTTCCCCAAATCATATTTCCATTCGCATCAAGGCGACATAGTGCAATATCACTTCCTGTATTGGCACCAATACTTGTTACCATGATATCACCATTTGATAGCTCATCCAAATAAAGACTCGTTGGTCCTAGACCATTGATTCTTTTTGACCAAATTAAATTTCCTAAGTTATCCGTTCGAATGATGTAAAGTTGCCCTGCACCAGTGCCAACGGAAATGAAATCGCCATTAGCCGATTCTTTAGCATACATCATCCATTCAAAAGGGTATAATTTAATCCATTGCGTTATGCCTTGAGGATTTAGCTTCATGTTAAAAGCTCGATTTGGGCCTTGGGAGTATAAACCACTTACAATGTAACCGGTATCCGCAGTTTGTTGGATGCTTTTTCCGCCTTCTTGGGCGGCGGTGCCATAGATATTAAACCACTCGATGTTTCCACAAACATCTAATTTGTATACGTAGATATCACATTCTCCTGCTGATCCGTTTCCTTCGTGTTGACCTGTTGCTACAAATCCCCCATCTAGTGTTGTCGCCAATTGCAGAGCGCCTTGCATACCACCAAAATTGTACTTCCTGTAAAAGGTGTTATCTTGCGCAAAAATCGCAACTGAATAAAAAAGAATAAATATAATTTTTGAGATCAGAAATTGAAATTTCATAATCAAAAGTAAGTATTTCGCTATTCAAAACCTTACTTTAGATATTATTTTAAAGTTAAATACAATGAGCATTAGTGGTTTGAGTGCTTAGAAGGGTTTTTTTAGTTGATTGTTTTAATGAAGTGCTTATGAAAGACGTATTTATTTATTTTGTTTGTATTTTTTTGTTAACCAAATTTACAAGTGTTATCTCCTTTTCTCAAGAAACGAAAGCTTTATATCTTAATGATATCCGCATTCTTGCCTCACACAATAGCTATAAGAAAAAACCTGATGCTAAGGTTCTCAACTTTCTGGCGAAAGTAAAAAATAAAATTGGCGAAGAAAATAACCCTATTCAGTTGGAATATGGACATGAATTATTAAGTACTCAACTCAATGATTTTATGATACGAGGATTCGAATTCGATATCTATTACGATTCGAAGGGGCGCAAATTTGACAAGAGAAAAATCAATTCGTTTATTTTTGGCATGAAGAAAAAATCAAATGCAGAGGGATTACAAACCCCTGGATTTAAAGTGTTGCATATCGCTGATATTGATTATGAAACAAATTATCATACGCTGGAAGATGCTTTAGAAGAGCTTCAATCTTGGAGTGAGCGAAATCCGATGCATTGCCCCATTTTTATCAATATCGAGATTAAAGCCACAAGTCCAGCTGATTTATCCTCTTTCTTGCGTTTTCTTGGTTTTAAACAAGCAACTAAATTTACTGCTAGTACATTTAATCTTTTGGATAGCCTTGTTAAGTCAATTTTTGCTCCTGACCAATTATATACACCGGTCGATATGAAGAAAAAAAATGCTTCATTGCGGGCAAGAATCAACAATGAAGGTTGGCCTTTATACGATGATTGCAGGGGCAAAATATTCTTTGTTTTGGAAGGGGACAATATTGATTTATACAAAAATAAAGGTGAGCGACCTTTATTCGTTTATGGTGAAAAAGAAGATGACAATGTAATTTTCTTATTAAGGAATGACCCTATAAACAATGAAAATGAAATTAATGCACTCACAGAGCAGTATATCGTTAGAACAAGGTCGGATGCGGGGACATTAGAAGCACGAAAAAACGATTACACAAGGTTTTTTGCAGCCTTAACATCCAATGCACAGATTATTTCAACAGACTATTACAAAGCAGACCCAACTATTGGAAAGTTTGTTATTCGATTAGGCGAGGAATTTATTCTAAGGGCGCCTTAATCTTAATTAAATAACTTAGTTGTCAATCTTTATTAAACTTATCGCAATTAAAGTCTAATGCGAAGATTATAGAGCTTTCTGTTATCAATTACTTCAGCTTTTTTCTTTAGCGCAATGATAATTTCATTTTGAAGTGCACTTTTTGCAGCGTTTAATAATTGATCCCGTTCTACTTTGTACGTATTTGTTAAAGGTGCTTTAGTTGTTTTGATTACCTTAATAGTATAAACCCCCATTTTCCCTTTCAAAGGAAGTGTCGTTTGACCATCTTTAATTACAGAAAATAATGCCCCTACAATTTCAGGTTCATACCCAGAATTTCCAAGAGCAGGATTCCCAAAGGTTATTTGAGCATCAACTACAGTTGTATTTCCTTTCTTCGCTAATAGAGCCAGGTTTTTTGTGTTAGCCATTTGGTTCATTAAGCGCTTTGCCTTTTTTTCTTCAATAAGTTCTTTTTCCATCTGCTCCTTAACTTGCTCATAAAGTGGCTCGCCTTTCTCTTTAATTGCGGATACTATGGCTATAATAAACTTATCTTTTTCTTTTATTGGATACGATATTAGCGTGCCAACAGCAACATCTTCTCCATAGGCTAATTCCAAAACTTTGTCAATCGTTTTCTCACTGCTTAATCCAAAAATCTTTGGATCATTGTCTTCAATTAAAATAGGCCTCACAAAATAGTTCGCTCTTCTAACGATTGTATCAAACATGGCTATTTTTTTAGAAGGGTCTTCGATTCTCGATATCTTTTGATCTAATTTATAGAGCAAATTATTAATTTCATCGTCTTTATTGGTAATCGATTCTTCTGATGGTTTAAAGTTTTTTTCGATTGTTGTAAGAACAGGAAATTTCGAATTGCCTTTTTCCATAATTTCAATAATATGAAATCCGAAATCAGTTTTAACAACGGCAATTTTGCCAACTGGATTATTGGCGCAAAAACCACCAAATTCAGCAACCATTTCTCCTTCTAAGAAATTTTCATACAAGCCACCTTTGTCTTTTGACCCTGGGTCATCGCTGTACTTAGCAACCAACGCTGTAAAATTATCTTTATTAATCACCTTTAATAAACTATCTGCAGTTTTCTGTTTTGCTGCAATTATTTTAGGATCTTTTGACCCATTGGTAGCAATTAGTAGATGCCTTGCTTTAAGTTTAGATGGTGTGAAACCTATAACTTTAGAAACAAACATTTTGTCGTCCATTGAATATGGCCCAACAAGTTGGCCGATGGAAGCTAGTTTGAAAATGGTGTCGTAATCTGGTGGGTAGGTCATAAATCGGTTCGCTTTCTCATGTCCTTTTGGAACAGCTGTTCCTCTTTTATCACCGAAATAAACCTTGTTTTCACTTTCTTTCATCACAAATAATGAATCATTAGTTGAAGCCAAAAAATCAGCTTTTAATTTCATGATTTCCTTTGAAAAGTTCGCCGTATCTTTTTTTGATGGCTGTATAGCAACTTCAAATAATTTAACCTCTCGAGATGAGATTAAATTTTGATATTTTGCCTCTGATCTATGCGCTTCAAAAAACGCTCTTAGTTCTTTGTCATTTACTTTAATACCGGCATCAAGATCACTAATTTCACTGTAAAGCCGTTGCACAAAGGAAATAGTCTTTACTTCTTTTTGGGCTTGATATTCTTGTTTAGCTTCTAATTTAGTAACATAAACTCCTTGTTCCAAAAGCGCAAAATATTTCTCGCGTTTCCTTCTATCCGTATAATACTTTTTGGTACCCTCCCATTGCTGCTTTGCTCCAGCTTCCTTGCTTGTTTTTAATTGTGTGATTGTTTCTTGTAATTTTTGACGACCTGTAATGGTAGATTGTTCTGTAACAGTTCCGGAAATTGAATCAGTAAAGAATTTTGCCAAATCTTGTAAAACTGGAAAACCATCTGTCGCTAATAAATAGGCATTGAATTCTTTGTCCGAAACACTTATTCCTAAAGCCTCGTATTCTTTTTGAAGTAGAATCGAATCTACCATAAATTCCCATGCTTTATTGCTTGCTGAAGCCATTTCGGCATCACCGAATTCCTTTTGCTCTTGCTCGGCTTGAGATCGTTCTTGTTCCTGAACACGCGAGCTGAGGCTAGAATAATTATCTACATTAACTTTATCACCATAAACGAGGCCAATGCCGTATTTCCCCTCAGAATTACCAAACATACTTTGATAATCACCCAAAACAAAGGCCAACAAGGCCAAACCAACTATGCCAACTAATAGCCCAGATTTTTCACGAATTTTCCCAATAATTGCCATATCCTATTCTTTTTAGTTCGCGAAGATACTAATTTGCATTGAGTTCGAAAAGGATTTTGTTTAAAAAGTAGGCTTATTTCCCCCCACCTTTTTCTTTAGGGATTGGCACAGGTGGCTTTATTGGTTTTACGGGCTCTGGTGTTACAGGCTTTGGCTTAACTGGTTCAGGAGTTACAGGTTTTGGTTTAACAGGCTCTGGAGTTACTGGTTTTGGTTTAACGGGTT
This sequence comes from Chryseobacterium gleum, assembly GCA_945877045.1. Lineage (GTDB taxonomy): Bacteria > Bacteroidota > Bacteroidia > Flavobacteriales_D > Crocinitomicaceae > UBA952. The sequence continues at coordinate 2,762 of CAMCQW010000095.1, read as the reverse complement.
CCGGAGTTACAGGTTTTGGTTTAACAGGCTCTGGAGTTACTGGTTTTGGTTTAACTGGCGTTATTGGCTCATTAGATTTTTCTTCCCCATTATTCCCTGATTCTTTAGGCGGGATAACGCTTCCATTATTTTCTAGGGAGTAAAATATCACAAAGGTCTTCGTTACCAAACCGCAAGGTGTATTTACACTAACAAGGAATGTATTGGCGCCAGGTTGTAAGGTTACCGCCCCTCCTAAAATAGTTGTGGAGAGTGTTAAATTTGTTAATATTAGACCATTCTGTGTAACAGTAACCATATTAATATTATCAACATTTGCTAAATTAAGCTGAATGAAAGAAATTGAAGTTGAGGTGTTTGAATTGTCATTGTTCGGGATGCTCAATGTTATAGTTGCGGCTTTACATCTGTTAATGACATAAGTCTTTGTGTCTTGACCACATTGATTGGAGGCAGTAACAATTAGTGTGGTAATTCCCAATGGTAAATTGATAGTGCCGGATATTTGTCCGTTATTGTTGGTGTATCCACTCAATATATTGCCATTTTTTGTTACCTGAATTACCGTTTGATTGTTGTAATTTGTGATGGAAGCATTCAAGGTTAAACTAGTAGCTTCCGTTATTGAATTATTTGGCAAATCAGCACTCAAGCTAACGATGGGTGCATCACATTGATTATAATAGATGACAAATGTTTCTGTACCATTACCGCAGGCATTGATAACGCTTAATACAAATGTATTCTCTCCAGGAATTAAATTAATGTTCGCTGTAAGTTCGTTGTTTAGATACGTAAAATTATTGATCGGTGAACCGTTGAAGGTAAGCGTAATTCCTTGTGATGAAGCCATATTTATTACATTGGCACTTAATAAATAAACAGCTGAAGTTACAGTTGATCCTGACTCTCCATTTATTGAGACGCTGGGTTGTTCACATTGAATTAATTGTACAGTTAAACTCTTGCTGTCTTTACCACATCCGTTTTTAGCGCTAACGAGAAATGTATTATTGCCAAGTTGTAAGGTCGAGAAACAAGTAACTACTCCATTGGAATAGTCAAAATTTATTGGATTGCCATTATGACTTACTGAAATCCCCTGTGCGTTAGCAATATTTTGAATTTGTGCCGTCCAAGTGTAGGAGGAATTTACGACAGTAGCATTGTTTGTCCCATTTATTACTACGGTTGGACTTTTACAATTCTCGTTATTGATATAGACGGTTTCTACATCTGTTCCACATGGGTTGCTTGCGTTAATCACGATGGTATTAGCTCCAGCAATTAAGGTCAAATTTGCTTCTAGTATTTTTGTGGCAGCATTGTATGTAAAGTTGGTAATCTGCTGATTATTTAGCATCACATTAATATTGTTTTGCTGACTATTTTCCACCTTCATTCTACATCGGTAAGCTCCCGTAATTGTTGAACTGATGTTAGTTGCCGGCGTAATCAATGAAATGATTGGTGCGACACAATTTTGATAGGTAATGGAAAAAGAGGTGGCGTCTGACCCGCATAAATTTGTGCCATTAATAGTAATGGTATTCAAACCAAGGGAAAGTTGCAATGGAATCTCCAACATGTTATTATTCATGGTAAAGTTCGAAATTTGAGTGCCATTATGTAATATGGAAAACTCGTTACGATTCATAAAACCTGTTGCCTTAACTTTTATCGTAATGCCACTTGTGCTTACCGTAGTGCCCGATGCAGATGGATTAATTAATTGTAATTGTGGAACAATACAATTATTATAGATGATAGTTGTAGATGCTGAAATCGTACCACAGTTATTGAGCGCTTCAACACGAATTGCATTGCTTCCGGCATTCAATAGTAAATTACTTTGAATTTGTCCGGTGGAAGTATTAAACGTAAAATTACTTATGCTTGTATTATTTACAAATAATGAAATCCCTTGTCTATTTGTAATGTTTTGAACGATGGCAGAAAACACATAACTCGGCGATGTTACAGTGATGTCTCTAGAACTTGGGTTGGTAATGATTATCGTTGGATTTATACATGGATTATAATTCACCGTGATCGATTTTACTTCTTTGCCGCAATTGTTTTGAGCGGTAATTGTAAATGTGTTTGCGCCTGGCATTAAGGATACATTCGCTTGTATTTTATTTTGATTAATTAAATTAAAAGGAATGTTAACACCATTTTGGTTGCTTATTGTTATTTCATTCGCGTTGTTAATGTTTGTGATCGTCGCTTCTAAGAGGTAGGAATTATTAATTCCAGTTACAGAATTTTGTGAAACGGTAATAACTGGCTTTGGACATGCGGTATTATAGTTATTAATGTTGTTTGATGTATTGGTATTTGTAGTTTCATCATCGCTGTTCGTACTTTCGTTTGTTCTGAATCTAAATTCAATGTAAAAAGAGGTGTAATGATAGCGATCGTTTTTAGTGCGCGGACTTGTAGAAATATAGCCATCGAAGTTATCATCAAGGGTAAAGGTTGTTTTATGCTCAATTCCAATAGAGACCCGCTTTCCAACTTGATAACCAAGTCCAAAGCCGAGACTTGGCATAAAATTAACCTTGAATTTGTCGCTGCTTCCATCGAGGGGGGAGTCAAAAATACCATCTAGGGTATTTTCAATCATACTGGAGTTTAGCTCTCCATTGTTTAATAAGTCGTCATAAGCATAGTCGCCAAATTCGTTTTTTAAATCACCGTATGTTTGATTCCACGTTAACCCAACCCCACCAAAAATGTAAGGGTCTAGTCCCGTTCTT
>CAMCQW010000094.1 GCA_945877045.1 Chryseobacterium gleum | reverse complement strand
TTCAATTTTCGCAATTGTATCTTCTTTTTTAACACAAGAACCAATAACGATTAAACCCATTATCGCGATTCCTATAAACGCTAATTTTTTCATTGCAAAAATTTAATTTGGTAAATAAATTGTCTCTACAGAGGTAGTATGAACTCTACATCTTGTATATCCCGCTGCTGTTTTTGTATTATGTTTTACAACAATATCAAAATATCCTGTAGTATTATCAGGACCAGAAACATCAAAGTATTGATCCATATCTATCACAGTAAAACCAGAACTGTTTGTATAGGAGGTGTCCACAAAGTCTAAGGTCGCAGGATTTGATTGTTGATCGCCAATAACAACGACTTTTGCTCCATTCATCAATTGATTAGAAGATGATCGTACAAAAACCTTCAAAATGGCGGGATCTTTTGATTTACAAGACCCAACAATTACCGCTATAAAAAGGATAGATATCCCAAAAAGTATTTTTTTCATCATAATTATTATCATTCAAAATTAAAGTTAATTTTTCAATAAACAAAGTCTTTACGCTAAGATATAAAAGATGTTGCCTTTGCAGAAAAAATAATCCTTGTGTATTACTGAAAAAGTAGTGCTCTATTCTTTATATTTCAAAATCCTTTTACCTTTGTAGTCGGGATATTGTTTAAGTTAAACAATTTGACTTAATAAAAAGTTACAAGCGATAAAAAATGATTCAGAAAATTAACGAATTACTTTCAGCATTCGAGATTGATAGCCCACTTATAGGTACAGCTGATGAACTTGAAACATTTAGAATAAGTTACCTAGGATCGAAAGGGCAGTTGAAGGAATTATTTAATGAATTGAAGAATGTCTCCAATGAAAACAAAAAAGAATTTGGGCAGCAGGTTAATGCGGTACGAATGAAATTGGAAGCTTTTTATAATGACAAAAAAGAGGCGCTTGCTCCCATCAAAAAAACAAGCGTTAATCAAGACTTAAGCCGAACAGGTGAAGACATCACACAAGGGTCTCATCACCCGCTATCACTTGTTCGTAATGAAATCATAGAAGTTTTTAATCGAATTGGATTTGATGTTTCAGAAGGTCCGGAAATAGAAGATGATTGGCATAATTTCTCCGCTTTAAACTTCCCAAAAAACCACCCAGCAAGAGATATGCAAGACACCTTTTTCATAGAAAAGGGAGAGCGGGAAATGGCGCTTCGAACACACACTAGTTCAGTACAAGTTCGTGTAATGGAAAACAGCCAAGCACCGATTCGAACTATTTCTCCAGGAAGAGTCTATCGAAACGAGGCTATCTCTGCACGTGCCCATTGTTTCTTTCACCAAATAGAAGGCTTGTACATTGATAAAGATGTTTCTTTTGCCGACTTAAAACAAACGCTAGTATACTTTGTGAAAGCAGTTTTTGGTGAAAATGCGCAGATTAGGCTCCGGCCTTCGTACTTCCCTTTTACGGAACCAAGTGCGGAAGTAGATGTGTCCTGCTCAATATGTGAAGGAAAGGGTTGCAATGTATGCAAATACAGTGGGTGGTTAGAAATTCTTGGCTGCGGAATGGTGGATCCCGCCGTCTTGGATGCCAGCGGCATTGATTCCTCCGTGTATAGCGGTTATGCATTTGGTATGGGCGTTGAACGTATCGCGCAACTAAAATACAAGGTCAACGATTTACGCTTGTATTCGGAGAATGATATGCGTTTTTTAAAACAATTTAAGTAGACAATGTCATACCAAGAAATTACCACAGAAAATGAATTGCTAGAATTAATGGCAAAAAGTAGCCATAAGCCACAAGTGATTTTCAAGCACTCAACGCGTTGTTATATTTCATCTAGAGTGCTAAAAAACACCCAAAGTTCTTTTGAAGACCTTCGTGCCGATTGGTATTTGTTGGATTTAATCGCTTTCAGAAATCTATCCAATGAAATTGAAAAATTACTAAAAGTAGCACATCAATCGCCACAACTAATAATTATTTATAATAAGATAGCCGTATACAATACTTCGCATGAACAAATTGACCCCGAACATATTTTTAATCAACTTGAACTTCTTAAACCATGAAAAAAAAATTATCGGTTTATGCACTTGTTGCTATAGGAATTGGGCTAATCGCCTTTTTTCTTTACACAAACAATGAGTCGCCCACCGAAGAAGATAACAAAGCTTGCTATTTTGGCCTAGAAGAAAATCTCACCGTAACACATGGAACGGAATTAAGTATCTCCATCTTATCCAACGAAAAAATTAAGAGTTTGGAGCTTCACGTAGGAGACAGTATAGTTTCAAGCTGGCAAAATCCGACAAAAAAAATACAATATGTTTTGTCAACCGGCTCACTAGGCGTGGGTGCTGTTTCTATAGTACTTATAGCAAAAGACATGAAAGGGAAAGAAATTCAAGACGAGCGTGTCATTCAAATTTTGTCTGATATTATCCCTCAACAATGGAGTGTAAAAATAAATACTGAATACCCACATTTGGACTCTAATTTCACCCAAGGACTTGCTTTTAGCGGCAACGACTTTTTTGAAAGTACCGGAGATCCCAACAAAACAGGAAGTACCTTGGTTGGTGAAATTGATTTGCAAACAGGAAAAATAAAGCGCAGAACAACATTAGATGCGAGCTATTTTGGAGAAGGGCTTACCATAATGGACAAGCAAGTATTTCAAATTACCTGGACCAACCAAACTTGTTTTGTATATAATCAAGCTGATTTCTCAAAAGCAAAGACCTATTCTTACACAGGCGAAGGCTGGGGGATTTGTAATGATGGAAAATCATTAATTATGTCAGATGGTTCAGAGCGCTTAACCTTCCGTGACCCAAAGACCTTTGAAGTTCAAAAAACAATAGAAGTATACACCAACGAAGGGGCCATTACCAAACTAAATGAGTTAGAATTTATTGATGGCTATATCTACGCTAATATATGGACGAAGAACTTAATCGCTGTAATTGATCCTAAAAAAGGAAAAGTAATTGCAATAATTGATGCCACCGAGTTAGCAACAAAAGGAAAGGGAAATGGGGAAGTGTTGAATGGAATAGCCTACAACAGTATAAGCAAGAAAACCTATATGACCGGAAAATTTTGGCCTAAATTATTTGAAGTGGAAATTCTGAAAAAAGTTAAAGCTTCGTAAAAGAGATTTCTGTTTTAATAGCCTCTCCGTTTGATATTATTAATTTATAGCCTCCTGGTTGTAGGTCATTCGTTGAAAAAAAGTGGTATTTACCCTTTACATCAAATGATTTCACCAACTCTTTTCGATCGCTTATAATTTCAACTTTTACATTAGAATTTTCAATACCATTAAAATGCAATTGAAAATCCTCTTCGTTCACAGGCATTAAACTAATAAATCCCTGCTCACTTTGCACTAATTCTTTCGCTACTTTCTTCCTACTTTTTCTATTTAAAAAATTTCCTTCTGTGCCTTCTAGTTGGAACATGTGAAGCTTCTTATTTCTTGCAATATCCTCATTGGACGAAATGGATTTATCACTCCGCTTCCCCTCAGTGAATCTCCCTTTGTGCGTGGAGGGAGGAGTAGACTCACTTGGCAATTTCCAAACGCGCATATAATCCACCAAGAACTCACTTGGAAAAACTGTTTTTGAATTCGGGCCTGGTGAAAACGGTCCGCCATCAACCGCTACGGAAAGATTTGCGATCATGTTCATATCGGCTGAAAAATCACCCATGTATTTAGCGACAGGTCTGCCATTCATAAAAAAAGTAACTTGTCCGGGCTGCCAAATACCTGAAAAAACAGCCCACTCGCCCACTAACGAATTTTTCGTTTTCATCCATTTTCCCCAAGGTTTTGTTAGGTTAAATGGCGGCACTTTAATTTTATCACATGCGTCCGGGCAATGAATGTCCACATGGAACTCATTTCGTTTTTCTCCCTTTGATTCCATAAAATCAATTTCGTCATTTGGTTTCCCACCATACAGCCAAAATGCTGGCCATAATCCTTTTCCTGCAGGGATAAAACAACGACATTCAAAATAGCCGTATTTAAATTGTTGTTTACTCCATAACACAGCGGTTGCATACTTCAATTTTACACTCTTATTCACAATTAAAGGATTGTTTATTTTAAGTTCCTCCTCCAACATCCAATCTGGAAATGTTCGATAGGAAGACACTGTATCCACTTTCAAAATGGCCTTTCCACCTTCTATCCTCGTGTTTTCTGGAACGGCATATATTCCATCCTTAATGGACAATCCCCCCCAAGGATAATTGTCATACCATTTGTTGTCGTCAACATCCTGACCTGTAAACTCATCCCCAAAATGATAATACCACGTAGTGATTTTCGTGTCATTAATTTGCCATAAAGAAGGTGTTAACTGTGCATTGGTAAAGAATGATAGAAAATAAAAGGATAGTAATAATACCTGTTTCATAATTTCGGTAATTAAGTTTGGATAAAAATAAGAAAGATATATCTTATTTAATAGAATTATAGCAATCAAAATAACTAGTTAACGTTTTGTTGATATCTACTATCTTCGCCTAGAAATGAGCATGAGACCGATTCTCTTCTTTTTTATTTTATCCGCTAACCTTTTGAATGCTCAAACAGGAAACTTGAGGACGCTCTATATTAAACCATCTCCAGATAAAATAAAAATAGATACATTGAGCATCTACCCCAATTCATTTTTAGTGCTTAATAATGGAGACACCTTATCGAAAAGTGATTATTCTTTAGATTATGCCAGCGCGACGTTTCAATTTCTAGGCACTGTAAAAGTGGACTCGCTCAAATTAATATACCGGGTGCTTCCCTTTGACTTGTCCCTGAAATACAAAAGCTATGATTCCACGCTTCTCACAAAAAAAGGCATAGACGAAAGAGATAAATATAAAATTGTTAATTCCTATTCCGTTAATGATGTCTTTGGTGGGCAGGAGTTATCGAAAAACGGAAGTATTTCTCGGGGTGTCAGCTTTGGAAACAAGCAGGATTTGGGAATTAATTCGGCTTTAAATCTTGAATTATCCGGGAATCTTTCGCCAAACTTAAAAATACTTGCTGCCGTTTCAGATGCAAATATTCCAATTCAGCCAGATGGGAACACGAATAAATTACAAGAGTTTGACCAAGTTTTTATTCAAGTATTTAATGACAAATTCAAATTAACCGTCGGAGATTTTTGGTTGGGGAAACCTACTGGCTATTTTATGACCTATAAAAAAAGAGCGCAGGGATTAACCATAGAAAACAAATGGCAATTAAAGGACAGTACCTTCTGGCATTCTCAAGCAAGCGCAGCACTTTCAAAAGGAAAGTTCAATCGGCAAATAATCGCAGGAGTCGAAAGTAACCAAGGGCCATACCGACTTCGAGGCAACGAAAACGAACCATTTATCTTAGTATTAGCAGGAACCGAACGCGTTTATATAGATGGACGATTACTAAGCCGCGGGCAAGAATTTGATTATGTAATTGATTACAACACCTCGGAGATTGTCTTTACTGCACGCAACCTGATCACCAAGGATGTGCGCATTGTCGTTGAATTCCAATATTCCGATCAAAACTATGCGCGATCATTGATACAGAGCGCCACAAGGTATCAAGGAAAAAAACTTGATTTTTGGCTAAATGCCTATTCGGAACAAGACGCAAAAAACCAAACACTTCAACAGAATTTAAGTCCCAGTCAAAAGTTTTTTCTAAGTGGCATTGGCGACCAACTGGACTTAGCACAAATTTCAAGTGTAGATTCCATTGGTTATTTTGACAACCAAGTTTTATATAAAATGATCGATTCTCTGGGATACGATTCTGTTTTAGTGTTTAGTGTCAACCCTGATTCTGCCAAATACAGGGCAGTTTTTCAATACATGGGATCAAATAAAGGGGATTATGTACTTAACAACTATAATGCACTAGGAAAAGTTTACCGATGGATTGAACCAATCAGTGGCATTCCACAAGGTGATTATCAAGCCGCTCGCTTAATTATCACACCAAAACAAAAACAATTGTTTAGTACCGGATTTCAATATCGACTGAGTAAAAAGATAAAAATAGAGAGTGAATTAGCGCTGTCAACCAATGACCTTAATACATTTTCATCCATTGACAATCAGGATAATAATGGAATAGCGGAACGAACAAAGATAATTCATTCAAGTATTTTGGGAGACAGCAGTAAAGGCTGGGAGATTGAAAACAAAGTAGAATTTGAGTACTTGCACGCCAATTTCTTACCTATAGAACAATATCGAAGCGTTGAATTTGATCGTGATTGGAACACCCGCAACAAAGGGTTTCAGGGGCAGCAGCTTTTTGGAATTATTAGCTCAAAAATAAAACAAAAATCATACGGCTATATAAACTTAGCTGGCCAAAGCTATGCCATTGGATCGAATTACCTAGGAAACCGAGCTTATTCAGACGGTGTGTGGAAACAAAAAGGTTGGGAGGCGACTTGGAATGGGAGCTATTTGGCGTCAAATAGTACCGGCGCCAATCAATTTTTACGGCATCGTGTCGACATCAATAAAAAAATAGGGTCCTTAAAAATAGGCTTCAAAGATGATTTTGAAAAAAACACCTTTAGGGATACCATCCAACAAATAACCAAGAATAGCTATCAATTTTTTGATTATGAAGCCTATTTAGCAAGTGCCGATACATCAAAAACGTACTTAAAATTTTATTACCGAGAGCGCTATGATCAACGTGCAGATAGTCTTCGATTAAGACCAGTTGCAAAAGCGACAACCATTGGAGGTCAAGTTTCCCTTAAAAAATTAAAAGACCAAGAACTAACCATCATTGGCGGATACCGATCCTTACGTATATCAGATAGCACCTTGATCACCCAAACACCAGAAAACTCGTTGATCGGGCGAATTGATTATGAAGCAAGGTGGTTCAAAAACGCATTGAATTGGAGCACGTTTTATGAAATCGGGTCAGGTTTAGAGCAAAAAAGGACATTTATTTATATAAAAGTAAACGATGGACAAGGCGTCTATACCTGGATAGATTATAACGGAGATGGCGTAAAAGACCTCAACGAATTCGAAGTTGCCCAATATATTGACCAAGCGAGTTACGTCCGGATTTTCACGCCCAGCAACGAATATGTCAAGACCTATTCCAACGAATTGAACCAAGGTGTATTTTGGAGGCCGGAACGAATCTGGGGCAAGAAAAAAGGCGTTTTAGGCTTGCTTTCAAAGTTTTCAAATCAAACTAGGATTCGGATTAATCGCAAGACCAGCTTATTTGATCCAACGACATTTTTTAATCCCTTTGCGACTACCATAGAAGAAATAAATTTAATAAGCACCGGCTCCTTAATTCGAAACTCCCTCTACTTTAATCGAACCTCCAACGTAATTAATGCCGAATATACCTATCAGGACAATAAAAACAAGAGCTTACTTGCCACAGGCTTTGA
>CAMCQW010000093.1 GCA_945877045.1 Chryseobacterium gleum | reverse complement strand
CCTAAGTACATGTCTGAAAGCAAAAATGCTGTTTCTGGATCAGAATAATCAATTGGCACTTCCCAATTCAGCGTGAAGAACTTTCTGTTTTCGATACGTCCTCCATTTGCTTCTAATAATTTCTTATCAAAATCCTTAGGAGCATCCGTTTTCATGTCTGCAGCCTTTCCTTCTTTAGAATAAGCATAGAAAATATTAGAAACCTCCATAGGATTTAAGGTTAGGTCTATGTCTTTCCTAGTTATTTTCTTTGGCGCTTTATCAAGGCCAGCTTTTTCCCAATCAAAACCATTTACCTTGATTCCATCGTAACCTGTTAAATAAAGATAAGCTTTATCTAATTCTTCAACACCTTCTGTATTTAAAAATGGCTCAAAGGGTGTATTGGCACCTTGAACGTCAGACCCTTGTGAAATCAATGATCGATAAGGCTCTTTAAAAAAGTCATCCGGCACATTCACCCATTGTTCTGCATCATCAGATGATTGTCTTTTGTACAATCTTTCTCTTGCCATTGAATCACGCACCCAATCAACAAATTGACGGTACTCGTTATTTGAAATTTCAGAGGCATCCATATAAAAAGCCTGAACTGATACAGTTCGGGTCCTTGCTGTATGCAATCCCATGATGTCTTCATCATTCTCTCCTGACTGATACGCCCCAGATGGAATGTAAATCATTCCATAAGGAACTTTGCCTGGTCCTAAAATATCTGGATAGAAAGTATCGCGTCCTTGAACACCTACTAAATTTCCGTCAATGTCATCGCAAGATGCGAACATTAACACTACTACTACTAGAGCAAAAAATCTTTTCATTTTATACTTGTTTAAGTTCTTTCGTTATTCAAACTAACTTTGCTACAGGTCATCAAGGTTTGTTATAACGTATGAACAATAAAAATGGTTACACAGCTAAATAATAAATATTATAACCACCTTGGGTGACGTGATTTTGTCACTGGAGGTGGAGGTAAATAATAACAATATTTCACCATAATCTCGTGCGATCCTCGTGAAACACTTGAAAGTTTATTTAATGTTAAATCATAAGAGTAACCAACAGTTAAGTTTTTCATGGGATTATATCCCAGAATGATAGCTACCGCATCAGACGTTCTATATGTTAATCCACCATAAGCGATCTCGTTGTTATTTTTAACATAGAAATAACGTGCGTTAATATCAGCAGAAAATTTAACCATATCAGTTCTAACCAAAAGATTAGCATCAATGTTTCCACCAGCAACATCTTTCATTTTATAGCCACCCATTACATAATAATGACGAGCGGACTGATAGGTAGATGGCGTAGTCAGAACACCCACACTTGAAAATTCAGATTCACTTAAATGAGTAGATGACAAACCTGCATAAAAATTCTTTCCTTTAAAATAAGCGCCGAAATTCAAATCCAAACTTGCAGCTTGAAATCCAGCTGCTGGAAGCGATGGGTCAATCAAGGTAGCAGGTGGCACCCATGTTGGATTCATGCCATAAGTCATTATCCCAACACCAATCCCAAGACCTAAACGACCAACATTTCCAATTTGAATAGGATACGAATAATTTAACAATACATTATTTTGTCTAGAGAATCCGATAGCATCATGATAAAAAGAAATTCCAAGACCTCCAGGAAAGAAGCGGTTCATATTAGCTTCAATATTTAAAACCGCAGAATTTGGAGCGCCATTTACTTTGTCCCATTGATTTCTATATATGGTGGTGGCACAAATACCATCGTCTAAACCAGTTTCTCCTGGATTTATACTCATTTTATCGTAAAAAAAATGAGTTAGCAACTTGTCTTGCTGACCAATAGCATTACTTGTAACAAGCAGTACTAATATAGATAAAAGTCTTATTTTCAACAGTTTCAGTTTTATTTAGCATGTAAATATATTCTAAACTTAGCAGTTTAAGCTTAAAATCGAATGCTAAAATAAATAAAAAAATTAAAACTCAAAAAAAAAGTTTGTTTTATCTATATAATAATTGATTTTATTTAGCGGATTCTAATAGAAACAGGCAGATAATAATTGAAAGATTTTGCAAGTTTAAATTTCATCATAATCTCAATGCTATTAGCCAAGTTTTTGATATGTTTTCCACCATAAATCTGGCATTTCATTTTTCATAGCCATATCATAATCATATTTATTGCAGGGGACTAAGTGGTGGCGTTCAAATTTTGAGAATTCACTTGGCGGATAGGGCACTTCCATCCACCATCTATCTGATTTATTACTTCTATAAAACACTATTTCATGCTCGCCTTTTTCCAAGAAAACTGTAAATCTTGTATATTCCAACTTGCTCCCAACTGGAAAATCTCCTTTTCTAGCAAAAAAACCATCCATAAAGTACCAACACATTTGGGCTATTAGTTTTGTTTCAATAGATGAATTAGAAAAACAATTAAAAATTCCAACGCTGGTTACCTTATCGCTAATCCCTGCATATTTGGTGATTTGACATGCTTGTTCAGCATAAAATCCGTTAGGATTACCTTGGTTGTTTTTGTTATCAGATGCACGAATCGACTCAAAATCAAAACTTATAATATCTGAATTCCGAAGGATTGGCTCTGCCATTTTAAAATCCGAATTAAATTCCCCCAATCGACAAACATCAAAAAATAATTTTTCAAACAACTCCAATTCTTTTGGTTGAGCAAACGGCGCCTGCAATCCAATATTAGCGTGATTAAATAAATAGCATGGCCTTCTAAGCAATAAGCTGCCAATAAAATTATCATGTGAGATCTCGTCGTCCACAGTTCCTAAATCCAATTTAGCATCGATGGTACACGTATTAATCAATTGTTCTAATTCTTCATATCCAATAAACATGGAAGTACTTAGATCCTGAGACCCGCCTACAACAATAGGAACAATTTTGTTTTTCACTAATTCCGTTACCACCTGAGCCAATGCAAAATAGGTGTCACTCAAGTTATTCCCTGGCAACAAATCACCAAGATCATAGATAGACAAGTTCCAATCCCCCCCTTTATATAAGGAATAAAGTTCATCCCTAAAACTACTTGGGCCAGTGATTGACTTTTCAATATCAGCGTTAAAACCATTAACGCCCCTATATTCTGGCACATAAAGAATGGCACAGCCATTTTTTGAAAGATCAGGAAAGTTATTCGAATGCGCTTCTATTACACTTCCTAATTGATCAGCCCTGTAGGAATTTTGAAGCTCTAACGGTTGAAAATAAATTGATATGTCTTTCATCTAAGAATTTGAATAGCTCAAAACTAAACTAAAGACTAATCAAATTAATGACTACTGACAAAAGAAATTAAAGGTGAAAAGTGAATAACTCTTGTTCCTACACTATTTAATCTTGACCGATATTCGTTTCAAGTATCTTTTTGATAGCTGGTTTAAAATAAAGGTTAGACTTTATAACTTTTCCATCTTCACGGTAAATTGGCATTCCAAACTCATCTAACTTACTCATATTTGATCGTTGGATCTCCTCAAAAACCTCAACAATTTTGTGTTGAAGTCCATGTCTCAAAATAGTCCCACACAAGATATATAACTGATCTCCAAGTGCATCTGCAATTTCGACTATATCGTTATTAGTAGCTGCTTCAAGATACTCTTCATTTTCTTCCTTCATTAAATTGAATCTCAATTCAATATCTTTAGCACTTAAAGATGCGCAGGGAGTTTGGTTATTTTCAATACCGAAGGCATCGTGAAAAGATGCTACAGCGGTAATTATTTCTTGTAACTTCATTTAAGAATTTTAATTGTTTAATAAATTTTCTAGCGCTGCTTGCACTTTAATAGCGTTGGGTAAAATTGCTTCTTCCAATCCTGAATTCAGGGGAATTGCGGGGGTATCTACTGCACCAACAATGGCAATTGCAGCATCAAGGGAATTAAAATTATCACGTTGTAATCTCCCAGCGAGCCCAAGAGCAAAATTACATTCGATGGACTCTTCGGTAACAATTAGAATTTTACCATGTTTTTGACACAGCTCATTCATTGCTTGATGATCTAATGGATTTAAACTTCTCAAATCTAAAATCTCTACCCTTCCGGCAAAATTCTTAGTCGCTTCTAATGTCCAATATACTCCTCTACCATAGGTTATCACACCACAACTTTCCCCTTTTTCTATTAATGAATCGTCAGCCAATTGAACCGTTCTTGCTTTTCCAATTGGTATACAATATTCCTCATCAGGCTCTGTAGACATCGCTCCTTCAGTCCCTGCAATTTTAGACCAATAAAGCCCTTTATGTTCCAAAATAACAACTGGATTTGGGTCATAAAATGCCGCTTTCATTAAACCTTTTAAATCGGCACCAGTTGATGGATACAAAATTTTAATTCCCCGAATATTAGTTAAAACTGATTCAACACTTGAAGAATGGTAAGGTCCTCCTGATCCGTAGGCACCGATGGGCACACGAATGATACAGCTCACCGGCCATTTCCCATTAGATAAATAATAAGAACGAGAGACCTCCGTGAACAATTGATTTAAGCCAGGCCAAATATAATCTGCGAATTGCACCTCAACGATCGGTTTTAGACCAACAGCAGACATACCAACAGTAGAGCCAACAATAAATGCTTCTTGAATTGGGGTATTAAAAACCCTGTCATCACCAAATGTTTGCGCCAAGGTAGCCGCTTCACGAAAAACGCCACCAAGCCTCCCTCCTACATCTTGACCATAAAGCAATGCTTCCGGGTGTTTTTGCATAATTTCCCGAACCGCAAAAAGCGCTGAGTCGACCATAACCGTTTTCTTTTTACCGGCTGGCTCGCGATTTCCTTTTTCTTCAAGAATATTTGTAGGCGCAAAAATAAAATCTGAGATAGATTCAACAGTAGGATCGGGCGCGTTTAAGGCCAATTCATATTGGTCATCGACCAATTTTCGAATACTTGATTCTATGTTGATTGAATCAGCAAGGGAAATTTTATAATCCGGTAATATGGATTTCAACTTTGGGTATGGATCTTCTTTTTCCGCTTCATTTAAATCATCCCTGTACCATTCTTTTCTTACGCCAGATGTATGATGCCCTAGTAAGGGAACTTTTGCATGAATAATAAAGGGGCGGCGTTCGTTTCTAACCAAAGAAAACACTTCATTTACCGTTTCGAAACAAGCTGTAAAGTCAGTTCCATCAATCGTGCGAACCTCGATACCCTTAAAACCTTTTGCGAAATCAGTAATGTCTTGCGCTCTAGTTTCCGATGCTTTTGCAGAAATATCCCAGCCATTGTCTTGCACTAAATAAACAATTGGAAATTGCTTTAATGCCGCCATTTGAAAAGCCTCAGATACCTCTCCTTCCGTACACGAGGCATCACCTAGTGAACAAACGACAACAGGGGCATTAGTAAAATCAACCGTAGTTATTCCGGTTTTTTCTTTGTATTGAATTCCCATTGCTACTCCAGTAGTTGGAATTGCTTGCATACCAGTAGCGGAAGACTGATGAATTATCTTTGGGGAACCTTCCTTATTTAAAGAGGGGTGGGCATAATAAGATCTGCCTCCCGAAAAGACATCGTCTTTTTTCGCAAAAAGCTGCAGCATTAGTTCATAAGCACTTAAACCCATACTCAATAGCATAGCATCATCACGATAATATGGAGAAACCCAATCGAATGGTTTTAATTGCATGCCAATCGCAATTTGAATTGCTTCATGACCTCGAGAAGTTGCGTGAACATATTTCGCAGTAACTTCTTTATTCTGCTCGTATTTTTCAGCCAAGGTTTTAGCTGTACACATATATTTAAAAGCTGACTCGATAGTGACCTTATCTAGCAATATTTTGGGGGAGATTTCTTTTTTTTCAGCCATTTCAATTTTACAAGCACCAAATATACAAAAGAACAAAATAGAACACTATAAATAGAGCTATTCCTCATAAAATTAACACAACTTAGCATCTTACACCAAGACCGCCGATTGCTGCAATTCTAATTTCAAATTATAAGAATCTAACTCCGCCATAACCCCAATCGGAATCGTCCACTTTTTAGTTGTGTGACCAAAAGGGGCATTAAAGAGTGATGGAATATTTAAAGGTAATATATGGTGTTTTACAACTTCTAAAACAGTAAAAGACTGAAGAGGGTCTTCACTTACACATTTGGCACAAACCCCAAAAACGAAGCCGGTAAGTTTATCTAAAACCCCTGCGAGTTTTAATTGAGTAAGCATTCTATCAATGTTGTATGGATCTTCGTTCAACTCTTCAAGGAATAATATTTTATTTTCACAATTTGGCAAATATTCCGTTCCTATAAGACTGTTAAAAACCGTTAGATTACCTCCGATCAACTCACCTTGTGCAATACCTGGTGAAAGCGCTATCATTTTGTCTTCGGCACCAAATGGAAAAACATTTCTATTTCCTAAGAAAACTGTATTAGTAAAACACAATGTTGAAAAAGGATCCCAGGAAGATAATCCAACTGGGCCATGAAAAGTAATCAATTTTGTTTTTGCATTAATTGCTAAAAGAAGACTTGTAATATCACTAAATCCCATAATAACCTTTGGGTTTTCGGCAATCAACTTATAATCCAAGCTACTCAGAATTCTTGCACAGCCCCAACCACCTCTAGTACAAAAAATTCCCTTGATCGATTTGTCAGCAAATGCATTGTTGATGTCATCAGCTCGTTCTTGATCGGTCCCGGCCAAATAACCGTGTCTATTAGATGCAGATTTTGCAAGTTCTACAAGAAAGCCAAAATTAGAAAGTATCGTAATAAATTCTTTGATTTTTATTGGGTCAAAAACAGCTCCTGCAGGGGAAACAATAATGACTTTATCCCCAATTTTCAAGGCCGGAGCAAAAATTGGTTTTTCTTCAGCCAATCGCATTGGAACACTAAAACTAACAAGAGGTTGTGCGATAGATGCAGAAGCAATTAGTGCGGTATATTTTAGAAATTTTCTTCTGTTTTGCATTATAATAGTCGCGGCTAAAATTATAAAGAATTCTTAATTGAAATGGTTTTGTTTTTATCTAATTTAATAGCACAACTTTCAAAAGAAGGGGCCGAAAAAACTGGCCTCCTATTATTTGAAAAACCGTAAGGTTCTTTTGGGAAACCAAGGTAATTTCTATCGCAAGAATTATTATTGTTTTCATCGTGAAATACGCAAACGCCATATAGACCTTCCTCTAATTCATGAAATACAACACTGACTTGGTTCCCACTTATAGTTGTGCGGATTTTTTTATAGGTAAGTCCGACTTTAGCAAAATTTGCAGGATTTCGATACAGGCCAATCTCCACTTTTCCGTTGGTATTTTTTAAGTTTGTGATGGTAACAGTTAGATTAAAAGTTGCTTTTTGTGCATTAAGCGCAACAAAAAAAAAGAAACAAAAAATCGTTAGCGTTAATTTTATCATAAACTAAAAATTAGTTTTAAAAAATCTATCCATCCAAACGAATGTTGAAGCATAATTTCC
>CAMCQW010000092.1 GCA_945877045.1 Chryseobacterium gleum | reverse complement strand
AAAAAATCATTTACTTTGTTCAAAGTTGTAAATAGAAATGTTGTAACAAAAACCACCCCAATTTTCTATGGCAGAGCCATCAATTTTTTTTCCGTTTCCATCTTCTATAAATGACAATCCCTTGTCATAAAAATAGTTTGCTGCTTTGTTATAATATTCCTTTCTAGTGGGGTGTTCCGGTGAACACAGGTTAAATATTTCCCCTGTTATTTTTTGATTAATTAGCATTGAAACCGCCCGAATCACGTCTGTTTGGTGGATTAAATTCACGGGTGTTTCTCCATCGCTAATTGGCATTTCTTTTTTAATTAGTTGATTAATAGGATGTCTTCCCGGACCAATTAAGCCACCCAATCTTAACACACAATGATTTTTCTGTTTTAAAACGAACTCTTCGGCATGAACTAAAGGGTGCTCAGCTTTTAGTGGACTCTTCTCATTTAATAGCCCAAGCGTATCAGCATATACACTGGTTGAACTAAGAAAAATAACTTGGGTACTTGATGGGAAAGATGCTATTAATGAAGAAATGATGGCTGGATAATTAACAAACCCAGTGGGTGGTAAGCCGATAATTAATACGTCTGTTTCCAGTGTTTTATTGTCCAATAAGTTTATGTTTACGGAGCTTTCTGAGAAATCTAGGCCTATTGGAGACCAACTTCTACTTTTAAAAAGCAACTGTTTTTCTACTTTTCTAGAGGAAATTACTATCTCAAAACCCTCCTTATGTAATGATTCTGCAAGTGGAATTCCGATCCATCCTCCTCCAATAATTGTTATTTTTCCTTTCATTATCTGATTAAGTCTTAACTTTGTGATTATAAAGATACGAAGATGGGTAGTTATGACGTAATTATTATTGGCTCGGGACCTGGCGGTTATGTTTCTGCCATTCGATGTGCTCAATTAGGAATGAAGACAGCAATTGTTGAAAAATACAATACGCTTGGTGGTACTTGCTTGAATGTAGGGTGTATTCCATCAAAGGCACTACTTGATTCTTCCGAACATTTTTTCAATGCGAAGCATAATTTTTCTACACATGGAATTGAAGTAGAAGGATTAAAAGCAAACATGGAACAAATGATCCACCGTAAAAATGAGGTGGTAAGTCAAACATGTTCAGGTGTTAAGTTTTTGATGGATAAAAATAAAATCGATGTGCATTATGGCTTAGGTTCTTTTGTTGATAAACAAACGGTCTTAGTGAGTGCTGCAGACGGTTCGAAAACTACACTTACGGCCAAAAATATTGTAATTGCTACTGGATCAAAACCCAATTTCTTCCCAGGAATGGAGCCGGATAAAAAGCGTATCATTACTTCTACGGAAGCGCTAAACATGAAAGAAATTCCCAAAAAAATGTTGGTGATTGGCGCTGGCGTTATTGGCTTAGAATTAGGTTCTGTATTTAGTCGTTTGGGGAGTGAAATTGAGGTTCTTGAATTCGCCGCGACGTTATTACCAACGATGGATGGAACGATTGGGAAAGAATTTTCAAAAATTTTAAAGAAAGAAGGATTCAAGTTCCAAATGGAACACCGTGTTCAGAAGGTCGTAAATAAGGGAAAATCAGTGGTAGTTACCGCCTTAAATAAAAAAGAGGAAACGGTCACTTTTGAAGCGGATTATTGCTTGGTTGCGGTTGGAAGAAAAGCATATACAGAAGGTTTGAATCTTGCTAATGCGGGACTTACCGCTAATAATCGGGGACAAGTAGAGGTGAATGAAAATCTTCAGACAGCCGTACCTACTATTTTTGCTATTGGCGATGTTGTGAGAGGAGCAATGCTTGCTCATAAAGCGGAAGAAGAAGGCGTGTTTGTTGCTGAATTTTTGGCGGGACAAAAACCACACATTAATTATAATTTAATTCCAGGAGTTGTGTACACATGGCCTGAAGTGGCTGCTGTTGGAAAAACGGAGGAAGAAATTAAGGCGATGGGTATCGAATATAAAGTAGGTAGTTTTCCAATCAAAGCACTCGGAAGAGCCCGTGCGAGCATGGATACTTCGGGATTGATAAAAATTATTGCGGATAAAAATACGGATGAGGTCTTGGGTGTACATATGATTGCCCCACGTGCAGCAGACTTAATTATGGAAGCGGTGGTGGCAATGGAATACCGTGCATCTGCGGAGGACATAGTTCGGATTTGCCATCCTCATCCAACGTATTCTGAAGCGATGAAGGAAGCTGCCATGGCGGCAACCGATAATCGCGCAATGCACATTTAATTAGTTATTCCATAAGGACCAACTTTTCATTGCTTGCGCTTTCAACATGCCTTCTCCATTCATTATGGTGGCACCTTGACTTTCTGCTTTTTGAAGAAACACAGATTTTATTGGGTTGTAAATTAAATCGATTACCAAATGGTCTTTGCCAATGCCTTCGTAGGGGAGGGGTAAGAAATCAGCACTATTCGGAAAAGTTCCCACCGGAGTGCAATTAACCATTAATTTACAAGCGTTTAGCATTTGCAGATTAACTTCTGAGTAGTTAAAGTGTTTATTCTTGCCATGGGGATCACGACTAATAAAAATCACATCCACCCCAATTTCTTTTAAAACACTTGCGACTGCTTTTGCGGCACCTCCTGTCCCAAAAATAAGGGCCCGCTCATGTTGATTGTTTAGAAATGGTTTGATGGCCTGCTTAAATCCAAAAGCATCGGTATTGTATCCAATTTTTTTATCCCCATCAAATACGATGGTATTCACGGCGCCAATTTTTTCAGCAATGGGGTCGAGCTCATCTAAAAATGGAATGACACTTTCTTTGTATGGAATAGTCACATTAAGTCCAGCTGGTTTGAGGTCAAATACCGATTGAATGTCTTCGATAGCTGCAAGTTCAAAGTTTTGGTATTTTGCAACAATGTTTTCAGTTACAAAGTAATCTGAAAAAAAGTCGGCAGAAAAAGAATGTTGCAGTGTTTTTCCCACTAAACCGTATACTTTCATTCTCTATTATCTTTTGCTTATAACAATTCTGGGCGATATTCGAAATGCATGGTGTCAAAATGGGACCATTTGCCTCCCCAAATAAAGCCATGTTTCTCAAAAATATCAACGATTCCTTGCGGAATTTTATTTTGATATTTTGGCTTCGCATTCTCATCGGTACAGCCACAAGCCCATTGCCAGTAATTGGAATAGCTCGTATTTAAATCAATGGTAATTCCAAAGGAATGATTGCTTAATCTCTTGGTTCCGTTGATGTATCGCCAATTGAAAGTCCCGCCAATATTCGTTAAATATTTTTTCCATTCTGGATGTTTATCCAGTTCTTCAGAAATGGCCTTAAGTTCTAAATGCGCATTATTCACTTTGCTAAATTGAAAGGTTTGATTCACCAATTTGGGGCACCAAACCACATTTACTAAATTCTTAACAACGGCCTCTCTCGTTGCACCATACATTTTTTTAAAAAACGCCTCATTTCGAATTCTCCCGGCATCGTTAAGTTGATTTTCAGTAATGCTGCCTTTTGTATAGGTATAATAAAATTGGTCTTGAATATCAGGCTTTTCTAGCAGTTCAGCTGTCCCTTTTGCTATTTTATCATCATAGATTAATTTTGTGCCATCATGAAAGTAAACGTAGTTTTCACTAATGTGATGTATAGAAAATGGGTAGGCCTGCACTAATTTATCAGCTGATTTTCTCTCGGGAGCTAGGGTGAATGAAAGTAAGAATAGGAAAAATACAGCTCTCATTATTCTTAATATTTTGCCGCTTCTGATAAAATCGCCCGTGGAACATTTGGGAATCGTTCTGTAAGCCCTGAACACCACACATCGTTAGGAAATGTCGCCCCTTCTAGTATGTGCCATTTTCCATTTGTTTTTTTGAATAAAGCCCCACAATAACAACAAACATCTACATCCTCTAGAAATAATGATAAATCCATTGATTTCCCATCTTTTCGTTGTGCTGTACCTTCGAAGTAAGCATAATCATTCATAACTTTAAAATGGTTCACCACAAAAACAACATCTTGCTGTACATGGTCGTAGACTCTTTCTCTCATTAAATCCAGCATTTGCGTTCGTTCCGCGCTGTTTGCAGTTGATTTAGTTTTGAAGTCTCGCAGGCTTTGTGCCGAGCCGATAGTTGTTAGGGCAACAAATAAAATAAGTAGAACTCTTTTTTTCATGAAAACAATTTTATGGATAAATGTACAAATTTCTATTGTTAGCAAAGCCATCTTTTTTGTTTTTCCCTTCTCAAAGGAGTAATGAATTGATTTGTTTATTCGTGGGCTTCGCTTTCAATTTAGAAGAAAAAGAACCTTCATAACTCACAATATTTTAACTTTGTCAAGTGGAAGAAGCACTCGTATTAAAATCTACTGGATTATGGTATACCCTGGAATTGGCAAATGGGGAGGTTGCACAGGCGCGAATTCGAGGAAAGCTCCGGTTAGATGGACTCTCTACCACCAACCCAATTGCTGCTGGAGACAAGGTCTATATCCGTGATGAAAAAGATAGCGAAGGAAATTATCTGATAGACAATGTGGTGGCGCGACATAATTACATTGTCCGAAAATCCACTAACTTGAGCAAGCAGATGCAAATAATGGCGGCAAATATTGACCATGCCTATCTTGTAGTGACCTTAAAATCACCGGTCACTCAATTGGCTTTCATCGATCGTTTTTTGGTGGCAGCCGAGTCTTTTAGAATCCCAACCACCTTATTATTTAATAAAATTGATTTGTATAGCGAAAAGGAAGCGGGTCTTTTCGAGGTGTTAAAATCAATTTACACTGATGTTGGCTATGCGGTTGAACCGATATCAACCTTTAATTCCGATTCCATTTCATTTTTAAAAGAGGAAATCAAGGGTAAAAATGTTATGATATCAGGTAATAGTGGCGTTGGAAAATCATCTTTGGTAGCCGCATTAGATCCAACTCTAAATTTGCGGATAGGAGAAATATCACAATCTCACGAACAAGGCAAGCACACGACTACATTTGCAGAAATGCATAAATTAGCAAGTGGCGGCTATATTATTGATACCCCAGGCATTCGTGCTTTTGGATTAATTAATCTCGAAAAAGACCATATCGCACATTACTTTAGAGAAATGCGGAGCAGGCTAGGTGAGTGTAAGTTTCATAATTGCTTGCACTTAAACGAACCTAATTGTGCCGTAAAACTAGCCCTTGAAGAGGAAAAAATCGCACCCTCCCGCTACCATAGTTATGTGCAGCTCATGGAAGATGACGCTAGCTCTCCCTATCGATATGATTGACGTTTGATTTTATTTTTTCAAGTTAAGAGAGTTAATCTTTTTATTTGTAAATTCAATTTAGAATTCCCTTAGAATCAATCTAACTAATAAGCTAATGAAATATAAATTCACTTTTCTTTTACTTATCTTCTTCTCGACGATTTCAAGTGCGCAACTGCGCTTCTCCAAGAAAGAAAAACTAATGATAAAATGTGTTACGCGTTATGAGAAAGAAAGATTGAAATGGAAATATAGGCGTGAAGATGGATTGATTGTCTTGGTTTTTTCTAATACGAAATATGTGATTTCATCAGGATATGTGGATGATTTATATTTTAGGAAAGGTAAAGAATGGATAAAATTTGAATAACAAACTAAATGAAAGCAAATAATCGTTAGACAATAATCGCTCTCGCTATGTTTCTCATTCTGCCTCTCACCCTGCCTTTGTGATCCCAGGATTACAGCACCTAAAAAAAGCTAATTCCAAGCACTGGTTTCATACCACTTTTCTCTTCTCGTAGCTTCTATTACTCTTTACTTTTTCAAGTTATTTAACAATGTTTTTTCAACGAGTTCACTCTCTTTTTTATTGATTTCCGTTTCAGAGGAGAAGGTCTTCCATTTAGATAGTGTTTCTTTTACTTGATCAATGATTTCATTGCCTTTATTGATACCAAAGTAAGCGGCTAATTTCAACAAGTCTTTTTTGCCAATTTCTTGATACGTATTTGCAACTGAAAGACTATGATATCCTCCCGGGGAGGGCGAAAAGGTTAAGTCGAATGCAGGGGCTAAACGCCATTTTCCGTTTTCATTCATCAAAAAAGCAAGGTTTTTACTATGATCATCCATATTGGAAGCATATACATTGAACACAGCCAAACGAAATACTTTTTCGCAGGCACTTAAATTATTTTCCAATCGGTTTGCAGCATCCATTACATGGCCATAATCCATGGTGCTATATCGGAAATCATCATGCAATAAGCCGCATGCAGAATGCAGATGCGAACGTTTATTGGCAAAGCGATCAAAACGCTTGGTTCCAAAAAAAACCTTTCCTTTTTCAGTGTAAAATAAGTTGGAATCACTCATTTCGATTCCACAAGCTAAGGCCATCTTGTAATAGGCAAACTCAATTCGTGCGATATCTTTTAAATCGTTTAGTGCGGGAAACTTTATAATCCAAGGTTCAAATTCTTCTTGAGAAACAGTGGAGAATTGATTCAATTTTTGATTGTAATTCACCAATATTTTCGGCCGCGCGCCAACTGAATTTCCACCAAGATGGTACAATTGATCCAAAAATGAGGCGTTACCAGTTTTTAATAATTCTTCTGATTCTTGGGCAATCAGGTCTAAATTAATGCGTTCATTTTCAGATTTCCCTTCATCGGTAACAGGTTCGTAAATCAATGCGCCTTGCGCACTTTTTCCTAGCATAGAAAGCCGGTCCAAAACACTAATTTCTTTTGGATTTTTGCCACTTTTAATTAATTTTCGATCCAAGAGTAATCTTCCCCAACCATCAGGAATTGAATCGTTGAATACGCCAAATAGTCCGTCAAAAGGCGCTCTCGGCGAAAGAAGTATTTCAGTTGTTTTCTTTAATTTAAAGGGAGAAATATCCAAATCGCTTTCCAAAAAGGAAGGTTCAAATCTAAAATATAGTTGCTGACTTTGCTCAATGAGCATCCCCACCTCAACGATTGATGCTCCAAAATCCAATGATACTTTAATTCTTTCTTGGCTCATTCCGATTTACTTAAATAATTTCTCAATGTCCTTGTTTTTATTTGATTGAAAAACGGTTTCAAAATCACCTAGTTTCCCAAGGATAAAAGCGATTTTTAATAATGAATCCAATGAAACATGACCACTCGTTTCAAATCGTTTGTAACTCCCAAGCGAAACATTGGCACGTTGAGCAAGTTCACTCTGGGACATTTTAAGTTCTTTTCGAAGGGTTCTTGTTCGTCCAGCAAGTTCCTTGAGTATGTCTGTTGGATTTTTATCAATGGAAAAAGGATTCATAATAGACAATATATTAGCCAAATTTACTAATTATTAATAGAAATAGCTAATATATTGGCTTAATTGTTTTTGAGGTGAAGTTAAAAATGTTGCTAATCTAAACACAGACAAGTTCGCGACACTAAAAAACGAAAAAGCCCGCTTCATTTTATGAAGTGGGCTCCTTTTGTGATCCGCTCAGGATTCGAACCTGAGACCTTCGCCTTAGAAGGGCGTTGCTCTATCCAGCTGAGCTAGCGGACCCTAATATACATTTCAATTTT
>CAMCQW010000091.1 GCA_945877045.1 Chryseobacterium gleum | reverse complement strand
AGAAGAAAAAATAAAGAAATGGGCTTTTTAAATTAGCCTATTTTATTGGGGGAAATTGCGAATTAATATAAACTATTTAAGTCCCTGCTAAATAATTCACATTTCAAATGATTCCATAAATTTTGTGGTGAAATTCCCAGAATTAAATTCTGGGTTTTCCATTAGCTTTTGATGAAATGGAATCGTTGTTTTTACCCCCTCAATAATATATTCATCAAGAGCTCTTTTCATTTTTAGAATCGCTTCTTCACGAGTTTGAGCGACTACTATTAACTTTGAAATCATAGAATCGTAATGCGGCGGTATAGAATATCCAGCGTAAACGTGGGTATCAATTCTAACCCCATGTCCTCCAGGCGAGTGATATTGAAGTATTTTTCCTGGGCTTGGCCTAAATTCATTCAGTGGGTCTTCAGCATTAATGCGGCATTGAATAGCATGCATAAGCGGGAGGTAGTTTTTCCCTGATATTTTTTCGCCTGCCGCAATTTTAATTTGCTCCTTTATCAAATCAAAATTAATAACCTCTTCAGTAATGGTATGTTCTACTTGAATCCTTGTATTCATTTCCATGAAGTAAAAATCTCTATTTTTATCCACTAGAAATTCAACCGTCCCCACTCCTTCATATTTTACTGCTTTTGCTGCTTTGATTGCAGCTGTGCCCATTCTGTCGCGGAGTTCGTCCGTCATAAATGGCGAAGGCGTTTCTTCTACTAATTTTTGATGGCGGCGCTGAATAGAACAGTCTCGTTCAGACATGTGGCAGGCATTTCCGTATTGATCGCCTGCGATTTGAATTTCTATATGACGAGGTTCTTGTATGAACTTTTCCATATAAATCCCATCATTTCCAAAAGCAGCCGATGCTTCTTGCCTAGCAGAATCCCATGCGGCTTGCATTTCATCCGCCTTCCATACGATACGCATTCCTTTTCCACCCCCACCAGCAGTTGCTTTTAAAATAACCGGATATTTTACCAATTCGGCATTTGACAAGGCCTCCTTAACATCTTTTATTAGGCCTTTAGATCCGGGGATACAGGGCACGCCCGCTTTAATCATGGTTGCTTTCGCCGTTGCCTTATCTCCCATGCCAGCGATTTGCTCAGGCAAGGCACCTATAAATTTAATGCCGTGTTCTTGACAAACTTTAGAAAACTTTTCGTTTTCAGACAAAAACCCGTAACCCGGATGAATTGCATCAGCGTTCGTTATTTCTGCGGCTGCAATAATATTCGGGATAGAAAGATAGGATTTTGAACTTGTTGGTGGACCAATACAAACCGCTTCGTCCGCAAACCTTACTGGCAAGCTATCCTTGTCAGCCGTTGAATAAACAGCCACTGTTTTTATTCCCATTTCCTTACAGGTTCGAATAATGCGCATAGCAATTTCCCCCCTATTGGCGATTAGTATTTTTTTAAACATTTGTCTATTTTATTACTGTTATGGCTCAACTAAAAATAAAGGTTGATCGTATTCAACAGGCGATGAGTCGTCTACCAGAACCTTTACTATTTTACCCGACACTTCTGCCTCAATCTCATTAAACAACTTCATTGCTTCAATAATACAAATTTTGTCGCCTTTTTGAATCATCGTTCCCACGGAAACGAAAGCCTCCTTTTCAGGACTTGTAGAGCGATAAAAGGTTCCTATCATGCTCGATTTTATCGTAAGTAAATTACTTGCAACTTCCGCGACCGTCTCCGTAACAACCTGTGCTACAGGCGCAGTAGGTGAAACGGCAGCCTGTTGAATTACTGGTGCGTGTTGAATAACTTGCGGTGCCTCATGAATGGAGTTTGTTCCGCCGTCAATTGCAATGAAAAAATCATCTCGCTCAATTTCTACTCTCCCAACACCTGTTTTGGCAACAAGTTTAATTAACTCTCTTATTTCTTCCGTTGTCATATTTGTTTGTGTTAAAAATTTAATATTATGAATTGTAGGCCCATTTAATATAAACCGCTCCCCATGTAAATCCTCCTCCAAAAGCCGATAAAATAATATTATCCCCTTTTTTTAACTGACTTTCATAATCCCAAAGGCAAAGTGGCAGTGTTGCCGCGGTAGTATTGCCGTATTTTTGGATATTTATCATTACTTTTTCTGTTGAAAGCCCCATTCTATTTGCTGTAGCGTCAATGATTCTAAGGTTTGCCTGATGAGGCACAAGCCAGGCAACATCGTCACTTGTCAAGTTGTTTTTTTCCATTATTTCCGCTGAGATATCTGCCATATTAGTAACCGCAAATTTATAAACTTGTTTCCCTTCTTGTTTAACAAAATGCATTCGCTTATCAACTGTTTCGTGAGACGGAGGGTTTACTGTTCCGCCTGCAGGCTGAATCAAATATGCCCTTCCCGAGCCATCACTTCGTAGAATAAAGTCTTGAATTCCTAGTCCCTCTTCGTTGGGCTCGAGTAAAACGACTCCGGCCCCATCGCCAAAAATGATACATGTGGTTCTGTCCTCGTAATCAACGATAGATGACATTTTATCTACGCCAACAACAAGAACTTTTTTATGGGCTCCAGTTTCAATAAATTGTGCCCCTGTTGATATCGCATATATGAAACCAGAACAAGCCGCATTTAAATCAAATCCCCAAGCATTTGTCATGCCGGTTTTATCACACAAAACATTAGCGGTACTGGGAAAGGGATAATCTGGAGTAACCGTCGCTAAGACCACTAAATCTATTTCAAGTGGATCTATTTTCATTTTTTTCAACAGTTGGTCAATAGCCGCTGCTGCCATATCTGAACAGCCACCTTCCTTCATTATTCGGCGCTCTTTGATTCCCGTTCTTGAGGTAATCCATTCATCAGAAGTATCGACTATTTTTGCCAACTCTTCATTATTTAAGATGTCCTTTGGAACAAATCCTTGTACGCCTGTAATGGCGGCAGTTATTTTCTTCATTACTTATTAAATGCTTCGTTTATTTTTGTGGCTAATTTTGATTTTGCGACATCAAATGCATGCATTAGCATGTTCTTAACGGCTATATCATTCGAAATTCCATGGCCAATAATGACATTTCCTTTAATTCCTAAAATTGGCGTACCTCCATAATTTTCATAATTAAATCGTTCGAAATACTCATCGTTTAATCCTCTATCCTTAAGTAAAGAATAGAGGCCTTCTGCTTGTTTTAAAACGATATTACCCGTGAATCCGTCACAAACAATTACGTCGGCTTTACCCACAAAGAGATCGCGTCCTTCAATGTTTCCCGTAAAATTAAATTCATCAGATTCCATGAACAATTTATAGGCCGCTTGCGTAAGTAGGTTTCCTTTTGTTTCTTCTTCACCTATATTTAGCAAGGCAACTCTCGGGTTTTGAATTCCATAAACAATTTGAGAATACAAAGCGCCCAAAACAGCAAATTGATAAAGGACATCCACTTTACAATCGGCATTAGAACCGACGTCTAAAAGAATTGTTTTAGAACCATCCACTGCTGGAAGGGTGGATGTTATGCAAGGCCTAAAAATACCCGGCACCGTATTTATTTTATAGATTGCCCCAACAAGCATTGCGCCCGTGTTGCCAGTACTTGCGAAAGCGTCTAAAAGTCCTTTGGAAAGCATATCAAATCCCACAGCAATTGAACTCTCCGGTTTCTTTGAGAAGGCCCTTGCAGGATGATCAAGCATTGTAATAATATCAGGAGCGTTTCTAATTTCAAAGTCACTTTCTTTTGCATTTTCTTGCTTTAAGGATAAAACTATCTCATCAGAATTACCAATTAAGATTATTTTTATCTTTTCTCCAAGCAATTGTTTTGCAAGAATAGCGCCCTTAATATTGGCCATAGGAGCAAAATCTCCCCCTGAAATGTCAATGCCTACCCTCATTTACATGATGGAATTAAGCAGCAACTTCTTTTTCTGCTACAACTCGTCCTTTGTAGTACAGTTTTCCCTCATGCCAATGAGCATGATGAAACAAATGTGGTTGTCCCGTAGTTGGGCAAGTTGCTATGTTTTTAGCCACTGCATTTATATGCGTTCTGCGCTTATCTCTTCTGGTTTTGGAGATTTTCCGTTTAGGATGTGCCATAATGTTAACTATTTAATTAATTCAACTTTTTTAATTCTTCCCATCGAGGGTCTTCTTTTTTTATTACTGTATTTTCGTCGAGAATGTTTCCCGTATATTTTTTTAATATGTTTAACATTTCCTGATTGCATTCCGTTGATTGGTGAGTGGCGTCTACTGAAAGAGCAATTACAATCATTTCATAAATGGGATGAGAAACATCAATTTCATAAGCATCTGGGTGTAAGACTATCAAGCCCTCATCCTCTTCGTCATCTGTACCAAACTTATAAACCACTGATAATTCAGTGTTTAATTCTACCTCTACCCCTTCATTACATCGGCTACATGCCTGAGTGACATCTCCCGTTGCAAAGAAATTGGCCCTCAACATGGTTTCTTTCTTTTCCAATTCAAGATGAACATGAAAGAGTCCATTTTCAATTGTCATATGCGGTACATTTTCAAAGAACGTCTGCGTAAATTCAAATTCATATTGATGAACGCCCAGCTTAATACCCGCAAAAGGAACAACAAAATCGCTGTTTTTTTTCATATTCAGGTAGTTAAACAAGGGGGTAAAGTTAGCATTATTTTTTTAAACAAAAAAACTCCTTTTAACAAGAATGTTATCTTGAGTTGGCCTTGTCTTTTTCTCCCACTGTAATCGGCAGCGCATTTAAAATAATTTCTCGTTCAAACTTTCTTGTTTTATAGATGTCAATCGCCAAATAAATAGCGCTTCGCATCGATTGAGCAGAGGCCACATATTTTGGCGCAATATCGTATGCGGTTCCATGATCTGGCGATGTACGAACAATTGGCAGGCCTGCTGTGAAATTAACCCCTTCATCAAAGGCCAAGGCTTTAAAAGCCGCTAAGCCCTGATCGTGATACATTGCCAATACGCCATCAAATTTAGTTCGTTGTTCCGATCCAAAAAATCCATCTGCAGCATATGGCCCGTAAACCAATATCCCGTTATTTTTAGAAGCGGAAATTGCCGGGTTAATTATTTCTAATTCCTCCTGCCCAATTTTTCCGTTTTCACCGGCGTGAGGGTTAAGTCCAAGCACAGCAATCTTTGGGCGCATAATACCAAAATCTTTTCGGAGAGACTTATCAAACTCAGCGATTTTATTGCTTATTTTTTCTTTTGATAAATTCTGAGGGACGTCTTTTATTGGAGTGTGTGTCGTCACTAGCGCTACCCTAAGTAGAGGGGATGCCATGACCATAAGCGCTTCTTCCTGCCCCGCCATTTCCGCCAAATACTCCGTATGACCGGGGAATTTAAAGCCTGCTTGCTGAACACTTTCTTTAGAAATAGGAGCCGTAACCAACACATCAATGTCTCCACTTGCTAAATCCAAGGCCGCTTTTTCTAATGACTTTATTGCTAGCGTTGCTGATTCGCTAGTAGGAACCCCTATTGTAGGCTCGATGATTTGATCCCAACAATTAATTACATTTATTTTGTTTTTTTCAATTTGATCGGATGATGTGCAAACCTGAAAAGAGAAATCCTGTGCGTCCAATATTTTTTTACAATGTAAAATCGCTTTACTTGACCCATAAATTATCGGAGTAAATTCTTCCAATACGCGCAGGTCATTCAGCGCTTTAATTATTACTTCCGGTCCAATTCCGTTAATGTCTCCAATAGAAATCCCAACCCTAATTTGTTGATGTTTCGGTTCTTCTTTTTCCATCAGTTTAGTAGTTTTTTAAAAATTGATATAAAAGCCTAACGCCATAACCCGTTCCGTCAACGCCTTTATAGTTTTCTTTCGCGTCCAACCAAGTTGGCCCAGCAACGTCCATATGAACGTATGGTGCTTTAACAAAGGTTTCTAGAAACTTGCCGGCAGAAATCATCCCTCCATTGGGGCCACCAATGTTTTTTAGGTCCGCTATTTTTGATTTCATATCTTCTTTATATTCATCCCAAAAAGGAAAGCGAACAACGCGCTCATGCGTTTGCACTCCTGCCTTTTCAAGCTTATTGAAAACCTCATCCTTTGCATTTCCCATCACAATTGCGGCGTGGGTCCCAATCGCTCGAACAGCGGATCCTGTAAGAGTTGCTGCATCTATAACCAATTCGGGATTATATTTTTCTGAGTAAGAAAGCGCGTCAGCAAGAATCATTCTTCCTTCCGCGTCCGTATTCAAAACCTCCACCGTTGTTCCGTTAAACATCGTTATGACATCTCCTGGTGTATAGGCGTTCATTCCTGGGCGATTGTCCGTTGCGGGTACAAGTGCCACAATGTGCAGTTTTAATTTTTGTTTCGCAGCCAAACAAAGGGCGCCAACAACGGCGGCGGCGCCAGCCATGTCACTTTTCATGCAGTCCATGGAGCCCGGTGTTGGCTTTAAACTTAAGCCCCCAGTATCATACACAACCCCTTTACCAATTAATATTATTGGCTTTTTGTTTTTGTATCCCTCGGGTTTATATTCGGCAATAGTAAATGTTGGTGGGTCGATTGAACCTTTGTTAACAGAGAGTAAGCCGCCCATTTTCAAGGCCTCAATTTTAGATTTTTCTAAAATGCCGACCCTCACCCCAATTGGCGACAACAATTCACTTATCTGCTGAGCAAACTGCTCCGCATTTAAATGAGAAAGCGGTAAGTTCACCATATCTCTAGCCCAAAAAACTGTATCAACTATATTAATTAGTTCCGCCGAGAGTGATGAGTTAATTTCCACCGGATAGTAAATGCAGTTAAATTTCACCTTTAGCGAAGGTTTTTTAGTCATAAAGCGATCAAAAAGATAAGACGAAAGTAGCAGTCCTTCTAGCAATGGCAGCAAATTGGATTTCGCCCCATCAATTTCCGCCTCTGTGACTTTGTCTTTTAAAAAATGAAAGATGTCATGGCCAACAATACGTAAAGCCTCATCACTCATTTCATTGTCATTAACAAGGATGTTAATTCCTTTTTCGTTTTTTAAAAACGCCCATGACTCGCCGCTTTCTATTAATTCATCTGCTAAAAACTTGTCCGAGCCAGTCCCTTTAGCGGTTTTTTTCGCGTTCTGAATTAGAATAATCGTTTTGCATTTTTTTTCGTTATTTCTTTCTTTTAAAAGCACGTTCAATAAAATTAGATGTCAAAGTTAGTTAACATTCTCATCAAAGGACATAAAAGACAAGTCATTTGTGTTTTTTAAAAAATTATTTATTAGCACAGGAACAGGATACTGAAACAATTCATTTCTTGGGATGCGCAGCAAAGCACTCGGTGTGTTTTCTATTTCTAAACTCGCTTTAAAACAAAGAAAAACAGCCGTTATGCGTTGGTGAGATAAAACATGATTAATTTCTAAGGATTGGTACAATAGCTCGTTTTTATATCTTTCAATATAATCAAGCTGGTCTTTTTTCTCTACAAATTCCTCCAAGGGAAATTCATACAACCCCTGCCAAATGTCTTTTCCCGTTCGTTTTTGAATAAATGTATCATTGCCGAGCGCAAAAATTTTATAAACAAAAAATCGGTGTTTCGTTTTTGTTTTTTTTAATTTAACTGGTCGCTGACTAACGGTTCCATTTGCTTTTGAAGCACACAGATGCAATAAAACACAATTATTACAATCGGGGGTTTGCGGGGTG
>CAMCQW010000090.1 GCA_945877045.1 Chryseobacterium gleum | reverse complement strand
CTATTGGTGGCTGGTGCGTTAATCGGTAAGTTACCTGTTACTTTGGGTAATTTTGGCATCTGAGAAAGAACATCACAAGAGTATATAAGTAAGGCACACGAGAAAAATAGGAAGAATTTCATGGTAGTATTTTATTTAGTATTAACGTAAAACTTGAACGAATCCATTTAGGGTTTTCCTCCCGTCGGTGTCACGTAATTTGTACATGGCAACCCAATTATATACGCCAGGTTGTATCGCTTTCTCTCCATAGGTGCCATCCCATTCTCCTTTGGTGTCATGTGTTTCCCAAACAACCTCTCCCCATCGATTATAAATCTTCAATTCGAAACTTTGCTGATCGATTCCCTCAACATATATTTTCCATGTTTGGTTGTGCTCATCGTCATCTGGTGTAAATGTATTTGGGGCATAAAATACGATGTCAGGAATTATTTCTAATTCTAGAATAATGGAATCAGAACACCCTTGGGCAGTAGTTACTGTTAGCATGATATCATACTCTCCAACAACACCTTCCGGATAAGTAATTATTGCATTTGGACCACTTGAAATAATGGAGGTAGAACCTAAACTTTCCCATTCCCATGTTGCAATATTTCCTAGTGAATTATCGTTTACTTGTATCTCTGTTTCAAACCATGTTGCTGGATTTTTTGAAAGCATGAAATCTGCCGTAGGTAATGGGGTTACTTCCACAATATTTGAAACGGCACCGGTATAAACACAGCCATAAATTGAGGTGGTGGTCATAGTAACGCTATAAAGTCCTGGCATAGGGAATGTATTCGTCACGTCTTGCAAATCTGGTACTGTAAAACTGTCTCCATTAGAAAAATCATATTGTGTAGAGGCTATTTCATTTCCATTCACAGAGGTATTCATAAATGTAAACGTACCTGGCATACAAGCAATTGGAATATCAGGAACTAAATTAGGTTGAATAGGTGTAGGAAAGGTTATTATTAGACAAGCTTGTGTCGTTGGTGAACCACATTGCTCGGAAAGCGTTAAACAATAGGTGGTGTTTGTATTCGCGGGATCTACTGTTATGGATGATCCTACATTATTATACGTTCCATTTTCTGTCCAAGTATAAATATAAGGAGATGAACCTCCTGTTCCTACAGCGCTCAAATTAATGGAGGCTTCTGGGCAAATCATGGTGTCAGGTGTAATCACCGCAATACTTAATGGGGAAGGTTCATTTATAAAGACTGAAATGGTATCTATACAACCATTTGCGTCTGTAACTGTAATCGAATTTAATCCTGCCCCTAAATCATTTGCTGTATTGATGGTAGAAATAGAATTGTCCCAATCAAAGAAGAAGGGGCCAGTACCTTGTTGAACTCCTATGGTTGCCGATCCGTTGTTCACTGAATTACAACTAGCATCCACTTGATTTAGAATGGATAATATCATTCCTGGTATTTCTGTAACAACAACCGTTGTTGGTCCGGAGCACCCTGAGGAGGAACTGACTTGGCAAGTATAGGATCCAGCCGTAAGTCCAACTGCCGTTTGTGTTGTTTGGCCATTGTTCCATAAATAAGTAATGTTACCCGATGCTGGAACCATATTAGCTGTTGCAGTGCCGTCGTTACCACCAGCGCAGGAGACTAATGTGGAAGTACTATTATAAGCTGCCGGTGTATCACCAACTGCTACGGTTGCAGTTGCAGTACATCCATTTCCATCAATCATATTAACCGTGTAGTTTCCAGCAAGTAGATTCCCGACGGTTTGTGTGTTGGCATTTATGGGCGTCCAATTGAAAGTGTATGGTCCGGGAGAATTTGGACCAGGTGTAGCGGTAACAGATCCAATTCCTTGGGTGCAAACGTCAGGAAGCGCAGTTGCTGTCACAACACCATTGGCACTTGTAAGCCATGTTGTATCTTGGGTAATTGAACCTATGTTAGTGTTGCATGCGGAAGCGGATAAAAAATATCCTGTTGTTCCGGGTGGAACGACTGGAACGTTCAACACGCCGTTATTATAAGGAAATGTTTGTCCAAGTGTATTGGCCCATAAAAAATTAGTACCAGGACTTGTTACAATTATGTATGGAATTTGACCCATGGTGTAGGAAGCGGTATTATTTGGAGCAGTAGGCGTAAAACGTCTTCCATCTTGATTTGCTCCCCATTGAGAGTTGTTTCTGCCTGGTGTAATGTGTGCTAAATTACCTGGGTTATTTTCAGATCCTTGTATCGCTAATCCACCATTCCAACCGTTACATTGGGGCTTGTTTCCGATATGAAGTTCAAATACGTTGGTTGTTTCGTATAAAACAATGGCCATGTAATTACATAGCGACGTGCAACTAAACATAAATATGTTTTTGTACAAAACAACGAAGCGTCTGTTGGGAGCGGTTCCGATTGTTTGATATTGTATCTGTCCTCCTAGTGATGGGTTAATATCCTGATAAGTTAACATAATCGTGTTCTTTGCCGCAGCAAATCCCGCATTTGGCAAAGGGCCAATACCACCTAAAGACCAAGGGCAATAACCGTTTGCATTCCCTAGATTAAAAGAAATTAAACCATTTGAACCAATCACACAATTTGAATAATTGCTACCATAAAAACTGAATGGGAAGCCAATGTTCACAGAACCTGACCATGAATCATCTGATAAATTTACTTGCGAAGGAGCGTTTAAGTATAAACCTGCAACTGGGTTACCGCCCCCAGCATTACAATTAGTAATGACTACCGGCTGACCTGGACATACTGTAGCGTCTTGCCCTAAACATAATTGGAGTTGAGCATTTGCTGTAAAAGAAAAAACAGTTAGTACAAGAAAAAATAAAGTTTGTGTTTTGGTAAAAATTGTTCTAAACATATAATAAATTCTAAAATCAGTTTCTATACGACTTACTTACTTATTAGTTGCCGAAAGGACTACTCAAAGTTAATTAAAAATAACTAAAATAGTACCTTTTTATGATTTCTTCCATAATTATTACTCATAACTTACCTTCAAAAATTATATTTTGTTGATAATTATTGGTCATTGGGCTAAAAAAACTTATTACATTTGGCAAAATTAACATCACATTAACTAACTAACATTTTGTATATTATGTATCAAAAACAAATCGAAGATTTCATGATAGCTGTAAAGGCAAAGAATTCTCATGAAACAGAATTTTTGCAAGCTGTTCATGAAGTAGCTGAGGCAGTTATTCCATTTATGGAGGAACATCCTAAGTACAAATTAGCTAAGATCTTAGAGCGAATCGTGGAGCCAGAAAGAACTATTCTTTTCCGTGTGCCTTGGTTGGACGATAAGGGAGAAATTCAAGTTAACCGTGGTTATAGAGTTGAGTTTAATTCAGCAATCGGACCTTATAAAGGTGGTTTGCGTTTTCATCCGTCTGTTAACTTATCAATTTTGAAGTTTTTAGGTTTCGAACAAGTATTCAAAAATTCATTAACAACACTTCCGATGGGTGGCGGTAAAGGTGGGTCTGATTTTGATCCTAAAGGAAAATCTGATAATGAAGTAATGAAATTTTGTCAGTCATTTATGACAGAATTATCAAGACATATTGGCCCTGATACCGATGTTCCTGCTGGAGATATTGGTGTAGGTGGTCGTGAGATAGGATACATGTTTGGACAATACAAAAGAATTCGAAATGAATTTACAGGTGTTCTAACAGGTAAAGCTCGTAATTGGGGAGGTTCATTGATCCGACCAGAAGCTACAGGTTATGGAACGGTATATTTCGCTAAAGAAATGCTAGCCACAAAGAACGATTCTTTTCAAGGAAAAGTGGTAGCTGTTTCTGGATCTGGGAATGTCGCTCAATATGCATGTGAAAAAGCAACTGAATTAGGGGCAAAAGTGGTAACCCTTTCTGATTCACAAGGCTATATTTATGATGCTGATGGAATTGATGCTTCAAAACTTGCCTTTATTATGGAATTGAAGAATGTGAAACGTGGAAGGATTTCAGAATATGCAACTAAGTATCCAAGTGCTAAATTTATTGAAGGAAAACGTCCTTGGGAAGTTAAAGCTGATATTGCGCTTCCTTGTGCAACTCAAAATGAGTTAAATGGAGAAGAGGCTAAAATGTTGCTTGCTAACGGTGTTATTTGTGTGGCTGAAGGGGCAAATATGCCATCTACGCCAGAAGCAGTTACTGCATTCCTTTCTGCTAAAATATTATTTGCGCCAGGTAAAGCATCCAATGCTGGTGGGGTAGCAACTTCAGGGTTGGAAATGTCTCAAAATTCTTTGCGTCTATCATGGACGGCGGAGGAAGTAGACCATAAACTACATGGTATCATGGTTTCAATTCATAACGCATGTGTTCAATATGGTACGGGTGCTGATGGATTTGTAGATTATGTTAAAGGAGCCAACATTGCAGGTTTTGTAAAAGTAGCTGATTCTATGATTGATCAAGGCTTGGTTTAAGATTGTCCTACCATAATATTTAAGAAAAAAGCTCAATTTTATTGGGCTTTTTTTTATTAATTATTTTTTCTCGCACTAATAAATTATTCAATTAGGAATTTGCACTACTATTTTCAATAATTTTGCCATCTAATAATTCACGAAAAGTTTGAAAAAAAATACCATAGAATTTGATGCTGCAGGTTTTGAATCTGCTGAGTTGCTCACGATCTATCAAAAACTAATCACCCCCCGTTTGATTGAAGAAAAAATGCTCATTTTACTTCGTCAAGGGAAGATTACTAAATGGTTCTCTGGATGGGGACAAGAGGGCATTTCTGTCGGTACTTGTTATGCAATGGATAAGGATGAATATATTCTTCCTATGCATAGAAATTTGGGTGTTTTTACTTCGCGTGATATTCCTTTGACAAGACTTTTTGCTCAATTTCAAGGTAAAGCCGATGGGTTTACCAATGGGCGTGACAGATCTTTTCATTTTGGAACGCAGGAATATAAGATTATTGGAATGATTTCCCATCTAGGCCCTCAATTGGGGATTGCTGACGGAATCGCTTTGGCACATAAAATTCGTGGTGAAAAGAAATCTACCTTAGTTTTTACCGGTGATGGTGGTGCTTCTGAAGGGGATTTTCATGAGGCCTTGAATGTGGCTTCTGTCTGGGATCTCCCTGTTATTTTTTGCGTGGAAAACAATGCCTGGGGATTATCCACTCCTTCTAGTGAGCAATTTAGATGCAAACAGTTTATTGATAAAGGCATTGGTTATGGAATGAAGGCAATCCAGGTCGATGGAAATAATATTTTGGATGTTATCCGAGCTGTCCTTTCGATTAACGAAGAAATAAGACTAGACCCGAAACCGGTTCTCTTGGAATTAATGACGTTTAGAATGAGAGGCCACGAAGAAGCATCAGGAACAAAGTATTATCCCGAAGGACTTCAAGATGAATGGGAAAAACGTGATCCAATAACTAATTATGAGGACTTTTTAAAGTCAACAGGCGTTCTCACTGAATCTTACGAGGCATCGTTAAAAGCGGATATTAAGATACAAATTCAAGAAGCATTTGACTGGGCAAATAAGCAACCAGCCATATTACCGGATGTTTTGGTTGAATTAAATGATGTTTATGCACCGCACACTTTTGTCCTTAATTCACCGAGTGATGCTAGTGAGGAGATACGATTTATCGATGCGATTCAGGATGGGCTTAGACAATCATTGAAACGCTACCCGTCGTTACTAATAATGGGGCAAGATATTGCTGAATATGGTGGGGCGTTTAAAGTTACCGAGGGGTTTGTTGAAGAATTTGGAAAGGACCGCATAAGGAACACGCCATTGTGTGAATCTGCGATTGTAGGAGCTGCGCTAGGTTTATCAATCGCTGGTATGAAAGCAGTAGTAGAAATGCAATTTGCTGATTTTGTAACTTGTGGATTTAACCAAATTATTAATAATCTTGCAAAGATTCATTGGCGTTGGGGACAAAATGCGGATGTCGTGATTAGAATGCCTACTGGTGCGGGATCGGCTGCTGGTCCGTTTCATTCGCAAAGTAACGAAGCATGGTTTTTCCATACGCCAGGTCTAAAAATTGTTTATCCTTCTTCTCCTTTTGATGCCAAAGGTTTGCTTAATGCAGCGATTGAAGATCCAAATCCTGTATTGTTTTTTGAACACAAAATGCTTTATCGAAGTGTGAAGGGGAATGTTCCGACGGATTATTATACACTAGAAATCGGTAAGGCAAATGTGCTTAATGAAGGAAATGATGTAACGATTATTACGTATGGTGCAGGCGTAAATTGGGCGTTCGAGGCTATGGAATCTTTTCCTGAAAAGTCAGCTGAAATTGTTGATTTAAGAACCTTGTTACCCTTGGATACTGAAACTATTTATATGGCGGCTAAAAAAACGGGCAGAGTAATCGTTTTACACGAAGATTGCTTGTTAGGTGGAATTGGTGGTGAAATCTCAGCACTAATTATGGAGAATTGTTTTGAATTTCTAGATGCGCCTGTTTGTCGTATTGGTTCTATGGATACACCAGTACCTTTCGCCGTGGATCTTGAAAAACAATTCTTGCCTCATGAACGTTTTCTTAAAGCGATTGAAGCTATTTTGGCGTATTAATTCACTGCATTTCTTGGATGAAAAGAAAGTATCGCTTCTTTTAAATAGCGTTGATCTAAGTGGGTGTAAATTTCAGTGGTTGTAATCGATTCGTGGCCAAGCATTTCTTGTATTGCTCTTAGATTTGCTCCACCTTCTAATAAATGGGTAGCAAAGGAATGTCTAAAGGTATGTGGAGAAATCGTTTTTTGTAGGCCAATTCGTTCAGCTAAATCTTTGATGATGGTAAAAATCATAACACGGGTCAGTTTTCCCCCTCTCCGATTTAGAAAAACGACATTTTCATCCCCTTTTTTAATGTTTTGATGCCGACGAATATGGTCATTATATATCGATATTTCTTTTTCAACGCTGGATGATACAGGTACAAGTCTTTCTTTGTTCCCCTTACCAATTAATCTTACAAATCCTTCTTCAAAGAATAAATCTGAAAACCGAAGATTCACCAATTCGGAGACACGTAAACCACAACTATATAAGGTTTCGATAATTGCTTTGTTGCGATGCGCCTCTGTTTTACTCATGTCAATCGCACCAATTAATTGATCAATTTCTTCAATAGTGAGCACTTCTGGTAATTTTCTTCCAACTTTTGGTTGGTCTAATAATTCGCTTGGATCTATGGAAATGTAATTTTCTAACAATAAATAGCCATAAAATTGCTTGATTCCTGAAATTATTCTTGCCTGTGTTCGTGCACTGAGTCCTAAGTCATATAAGGCAGCAATAAATAATTTTAAGTCTTGATAGCTTATTTGTTCCGCATTTTTTCCTATTTCAATGCTAAAATCTTGTAATTTAGCCACATCGTTTTGGTAAGCGAAAATAGAATTTTCGGCTAATCCTTTTTCGATCTTTAGGTATGAAACAAATTCTTTAATATTTCGGCTCCAACTAGACAAACATGAAAATTTTAATTGTTAATGGTCCAAATTTAAATTTAATAGGGACACGCGAAACATCGATTTATGGAAATCAATCATTCGCAGATTATTTTCTTACGTTAAAATCAACGATTGGTTTTGAATTGGAATACTATCAATCGAATGTAGAAGGTGAATTGATTAATTGCCTGCAAAACACAAAGTGTGAAGGTGTCATTCTAAATGC
>CAMCQW010000089.1 GCA_945877045.1 Chryseobacterium gleum | reverse complement strand
TGACTCCTCAATGTATTTATGTTCAACTGCATCGGTCCATAATAATTGATGAAATCCATTAAGTTGACACTGTTTAGCTGGATATAAAGATGCTCCATAATTCCCCGCTGCTTTAGCTCTACCAACACCACCCACTGCAGCTCTAGTATAATGCTCTTCAATTTTTACACGGACAGGCTCAGAATAATAAACCCCAACTGGAGAGGTAAGGATCATAAACTTATACGTTTCAGAAGGTTTAATTCCAACAAAATGATCAGTGGCAAACATGAAAGGTCGAATATATAAGGAATAACCTTCGAATGCAGGTACCCAATTTTGATCGACTTCAATTAAAGCCCGGATTGCCTCCAAAAACAATGCTTCTGGCACTTCAGGCATGCACATTCGCTTTGCTGATTCTGCAAATCGATGCGCATTAAGTTCAGGTCGAAAAATATTTACCTGACCTGTCTTCGATTTATAGGCTTTTAATCCTTCAAAAATTGATTGACCATAATGAATGGCCGACATGGCGGGATGCATAGGAATAGTTTGAAAAGGAACTATTTCACCATTTGACCAAGAGCCATCAGCATAATCCATAATAAACATATGGTCAGAAAATGTCTTTCCAAATTCTAATTTATCCCATTCAACTCCGTTAACCTGAGACTTTTCAACTAATTGAACAGGGAAATTTTTGGAATTTGTTTGCATAATATAATTTTTTTGACGTGCGAAGATACGATTTATCGACTAGCTTAACAAAATTATATGCCCAGCAAATTAATCAATTACTATATCTTTGTTTAATAATCACCATATATCCGTGAAAGCAAACGAAATACTTCTTAAATACTGGGGACATTCATCATTTCGACCTTTACAAGAAGAAATAATTCTTGATGTCATTGAAGGGCAGGATTCCTTGGTATTATTACCCACAGGCGGAGGTAAATCAATCTGCTTTCAAGTCCCTGGATTAATTCGGGATGGAATAACCATAGTAATCTCACCATTAATTGCATTAATGCAAGACCAAGTTCAAAAT
This sequence comes from Chryseobacterium gleum, assembly GCA_945877045.1. Classification (GTDB taxonomy): domain Bacteria; phylum Bacteroidota; class Bacteroidia; order Flavobacteriales_D; family Crocinitomicaceae; genus UBA952. Next base: position 6,673 of record CAMCQW010000089.1, on the reverse strand, counting down.
TTAAAGAAAATTGGACTAAGAGCAACAGCGATTACAAGTGCGATGAATTACCGTGAAATCGATGTGGCGTTAGACAATGCTGTATTTGAAGGACTCGATTTTTTATATGTTTCACCTGAACGATTACAAACATCCCTATTTATTGAGCGCTTTAAAAAAATGAAAGTTGGGTTATTGGTTGTAGATGAAGCCCATTGTATATCAGAATGGGGACATGATTTCAGGCCTTCTTATACCAAAATAAATAAATTACGCGAATACATTCCCCATGTTCCGATTATGGCGCTAACAGCCACTGCCACAGAAAAAGTTAGAATAGATATTATCACACAATTAGAACTAAAAAAACCAAAAATACATGAAGCTTCATTTGAACGCATGAATGTTGCTTATCAAATATATAACGTCGACAATAAAATCAATTCAATCATTCATTTTTGCAAGAATCATCAAGACTTAACGGGGATTATTTATTGTAACACGAGAAAGAAAGTTAAAGAATTAGCCGCAATTCTGATCGGTAACGAAATTTTATGTAGGATTTATCATGGTGAATTAAATCACGAAGAAAGACGGTCATCATTAGAAGAATGGATGAAAGGCGAGAAAAAAATAATGATCGCAACCAACGCTTTTGGAATGGGAATAGATAAACCAAACGTTCGATTTGTACTACATCATGATTTCCCGGAAAATTTAGAGGCCTACTTCCAAGAATCTGGTAGAGTTGGTCGCGATGGACTATTTTCGAGGGCCATTAGCTTCGTGGAAAAAGACAATTTAAATCAATTAAAAGAATCATTCATTCAAAAATTTCCAGAACCCAAAATTGTCACGGGCGTCTATAAATCAATCTATAGCTTTCTAAAAATTGCCATTGGCTCAGGAAAAGATGAAACATACCCGATTGATTTAATTGCTTTTTGCAAATTATATAATTATGAGCTTATAACCGTATATAACGCGCTGAAAATTCTTGAGCTAAATGATAACTTAAGTTTTTCCGAATCATTTTTTAAGCCTACTAATTTAAAATTCACCATTGGAAATTTAGAATTATATAATTTCCAACTTCAACACGAAAAATTTATCCCTCTTATCACCTTACTTTCAAGAAATTACGCTGGTATTTTCGATGCATTCAAAGTTATTAATGAAACGCAAATTTGTTCGTTCTTAAAAATTAATAACAAAGAATTAGTAAGTCAATTAAGCGCGATGGAAAAGTACGGGATCCTGGAGATAAATTGGCGAACGCCCCTTCCCACCTTAACGTTTATCCACGAAAGACTTCCCGATGACTATGTTAACTTATCCTACGAGATCTTTGGAGAAAGAAAAAAAAATGCACAGGATAAACTAGCATCCGTCACACAATTTATTAATTCAACCAATTGTCGGTCGGTAGAATTATTAGCTTATTTTGGACAATCAACTGAACCATGTGGACATTGTGATAGTTGTTTGAAAAACAATCCCATAAATAGCGAGGAGGATCTCTATAAAAGTTTACTTAAAATTCTTGAGACTCCAAAATCATTCCTAGAACTTTGCGCTTTATTTCCTCATGATATTGAAAAATTAAAAATAACTATTCGACTATTACAACATGAAGAAAAAATAACGTTTAAACAAAGTCTTTTTAGTTTGATGGAATAAATGATTAAATCGCTTTTAGCAAAACACATTAAAATAACCCGTTTTTATTCCTCCCCCTTTACCTGGATATTTTGTTTTTATTCCCTCGGTATTCTATTTGAAAGTGAGTTTAATCAAGGCAGTTACATTTTCTATCCCAATTACATAGCCATATTACTTATCCTATTTTTGATTTTTCAGAAATGCCCTGCCTCCAATCCAATCCCGTTTATAGTAATAATGCTCGTTTGTTTTTTATTAGGTCAGGGCAATATTATTCTTCAAAATAATGAGGTAAGCGGGAAAACCATTTTAACATCAGACGGAGAAGAACGCTATTTGATTTCACTTGAAGAATTTGAACTAAAAGATTCAATTACAGCAAAAGCAGTAGGACGACTTTATTATTTAGAGAATGAAAAATGGAAAAATACGGGTATAAAATCGCTCCTGTATTTAGGAGGTCAAAAAGTAGTTGGTCTTTCACAAAATGATCTTATCTTAACGATTACTAAGTTTCATCCTATTGCTAATAAAAACAATCCAGGGGAATTTAATGCTATTAATTTTTGGAAAACGAAAGGAATAACTCATATCGGCTATTTAAAAGAGGTCGATATTTTAGAAATAAAACGTTTTCAAGATAATTGGATAGATAGCCAACTAGCACAATTAAGAAATAAGCTAAGCCAAGTTCTAAAAAACGAACTAAATGGATCAAATTTAGCAATAGCACAGGCCTTAATTCTAGGTGATAAATCATTGTTAGACCAAGAAACTCGTAATAGTTTTGGAGCTACAGGTGCGATGCATGTATTGGCTGTTTCAGGACTTCACATTGGGATTATTACTCAACTTTTACTTTACCTATTTCAATTTTCAAGTAAACTAATTACTCGAAGAAACGCTGTCTTTATTACCGTTCTACTTCTTTGGGTATATGCTTTATTAACAGGTTTTTCGCCTAGTGTGGTTAGGGCAGTATTCATGTTTTCAGTACTAATCATCGCGCAAGAAACAGGGGGCAATTACGCACCCATAAACGTGTTATTCTTCACCGCATTTATTCTCATATTATTTAATCCATTTGTTATATACGACATTGGTTTTCAACTATCTTATTTAGCTATGCTGGGGATTTATACGCTTTATAAACCGATTGCTGCATGGTACAGCCCCAAAAACAAAATACTCAATTACTTATGGCAAGGATCTGCAATCGGATTTGCTGCTCAAGCGATGACAGTTCCGCTAACGCTCTACTATTTCCATCAATTTCCCAATTATTTCGCTCTAACCAACTTAGGAATTATGGGTATATCAACCGTTGCAATGGGATTTGGTATGGGTATTTTTATTCTTCATTATATACCTATAATCGGAAAAATAGCCGGCCTAATTTTGTCTTCATCACTGTGGCTAATGTTGCGGTTTTTACAATGGGTTGAACACCTTCCAGGTTCAGTTGAATACGGCTTTAATGTACCCTTATACCTTGTTCCATTCTTAATGATTGCTATTTTTTTAATAATTGTAACTGATAGCAATAGCACCAAATGGAAATTATCTAGCGGCCTATTTATCGGCTTACTTTTTGTAATTTCCTATAATCGATATGAGCAACATAAAGAATCACATATTTGTTTTTTTAACAACAATCAATTCGCAATGGCAATAAAAATAAAATCGCAAATCGTAGTTATTTATGATTGGAAAAATGCTAAAAAAACAGATCAACTTACTAATTTGATTTCTAATTACATCAAATATTATCCTGGAAACGTGACATTTTTCCCACTAAAAAAAGAAAATATCACCATTCAAATCGGACACAATAAACTGACCGTGAATAAAGAAAAATCCGGGAAATTAATTGTGGTAAACAATAAAGAGTACCGTCTTATCAATACGGAAGATTATTTCGTAAATAATACCACAACAAAAAACACCCTTTTCATGCCATGGATTAATCACAAGCAATCCTTAGCAGTAGGTGCCAAGATTTACAAAATTTAGAAATTCTTTTTATTTTAATAAAGACCTTACTGCACTTGCCGCATTAATGAATCCTCCAGAAATTGATAAATCAGTCATTTTTCCAGCTTTTGCACCTGGAATGGTGATTGTTTTTTCATAAGGAATTGACGTTTTCATTAATATTTCTCTCACTTGGACCGCTGTTAATTCGGGGAAATAACCCCGAATCATTGCTGCAACTCCAGCTGCAGCTGGACAAGCCATACTAGTTCCGGAAGCATTACCATATGCATTATTAGGTATCGTTGAATAAATATCTACACCCGGAGCAAATAAATCAACTGATGTTGCACCATAATTAGAAAATACAGCAATTAACTTTTTAGCGTCTTTGGATGAACTACTTGCACCAACTTCTAACCAATTATTGGCAATCGAACCATCGTTTAATATTCTTGTTGGATAAGAATCTTGAAGATCTTTATTTTTTGCATCATTCCCTGCAGCATGAACAAAAAGCACATCATGACTAGCCGCATAACGAATTGCTTCATCGATAATTTCTTTATTTGGCGTGTAATATTTACCAAATGACATATTAATTATTTTGGCCCCATTATCAACAGCATAATAAATCCCATTTGCAATATCCTTATCGCGTTCATCGCCATTTGGTACGACTCGGATAACCATAATTTTTGCATTGTCAGCAATTCCCTCTATTCCAATACCATTTCCCCTCTTCCCTGCAATGATTCCAGAAACATGCGTGCCATGAAAAGCATCTGGTCCTTGATACCTATTACAACCATAATACTTTTCTGTTAAATCACTCGGATTATCACCAACTAATGCCATACGTAAACTATCATCATGAATGTTTGCCATTTTCTTTTGACCTTCCGACATCGACATGGCAGAACTAATTTCTTTTTCAAGATCTTCAGGTTTGTATGCTAATAAAATAGCTTTCATACGAGTCTTTATTTTGGTTTCCATTTCATTTTTAGGAATATATGCTTTGTTTGTAGCCTTTGAAAAAACACCGTTGGACGCTGATTTTACACTATCCATATAATTCGCTAATACCTGAAGCCCTTCTGTTTGACGTTTAGAATTAGCAAGTTCATTTAAATAAGTTGCTTTCATTACTTTGTATTTCTTGTAACGTTCAGCTTCAGTAGCAGACAAATTGTTCGTGTCTTTGTCTTTGAAATAGCGATTGTCACTATTATACATTCTTGATAATTCAGACGTTTCATCCGATACATCTCCACCAGGACCTCCTAAAAACGACCAACCATGAACATCATCAATATATCCATTCTTATCATCATCAATTCCGTTTCCTGGAATTTCGTCTTCATTAATCCATATTACCTCTTTCAAATCAGGATGTTCGGTATCTACACCGCTATCAATTACCGCTACAATTACTTCTTTTGCTTTTTTGCCCATTAAAAGTTTATAGGCCTCTTCAGCACCTACACCATATATTTTATCCTTTGCAGGGTCTTTTAAATACCAATTTTCAGGTGCTTTTTTTTGGCCAAATGAACTAAATAGAATACTGAAAGAAAATAATAATAGGCTATATCTAATCATAAGAAGAATTTTGATTTTAAAAATACAAATATATAAAAGGCTCAAGCAAAAGAATCGATAATTATAAAAAATTAACAAATTATAATAACTCTAATGTGAAGCAATAAATTAATTTTGTAAAAAAAGAAATTCCATGAGCGATATAAAAAAAGTGCAATGTTTAATTATTGGTTCAGGTCCTGCAGGTTATACTGCAGCTATTTATGCAGCAAGAGCAGATATGAAACCTTTATTGTATGAAGGCCTACAACCTGGAGGCCAACTTACTACTACAACTGAAGTGGAGAATTTTCCTGGGTATCCTAACGGTATTACAGGTCCAGAAATGATGGTTGAATTAAAGGCACAAGCCGAACGTTTTGAAACAGATGTGCGTCCCGGATTTATCACAAATGTAGACTTTGGTGGAACAATTCATAAATGTTGGGCAGATGATGGAACAGAGATTCATGCGGAAACTGTTATTATTTCGACAGGTGCATCCGCAAAATATATAGGATTAGAAAGTGAACAAAAATATTTAAAAATGGGGGGAGGTGTTTCTGCATGCGCCGTTTGTGATGGATTTTTCTACCGAGGACAAGAAACAGTTATAGTTGGTGCAGGAGATTCAGCTTGCGAAGAAGCACACTATTTATCAAAATTATGCACAAAAGTAACGATGCTAGTACGAAAAAATGATTTCAGGGCATCAAAAATTATGGCTGATCGTGTTAAAAAAACAGCAAATATTGAGATTCTTTTTGATACGGAAACGCTAGAAGTTTTAGGCGATGAGCATGGGGTAACAGGTGCAAAAGTGATTAACACTATCACTAAAGAAGAAAAGGTAATTCCATGTACGGGATTCTTTGTAGCCATTGGTCATCAACCAAATACGGGGATTTTTAATGAGTACATCGACTTAGATGAAACCGGATATATAAAATATGCTCAGCCAGGAACTAGTAAAACGAATGTGCCGGGAGTTTTTGTATCGGGTGATGCAGCCGACAAAACCTATCGACAAGCAATAACTGCTGCGGGAACAGGTTGCATGGCGGCTTTAGACGCAGAGCGATATCTAGCAGCGAAACACTAAAGTTAATTAAGCATCATTAATTCATCGGTGCTTACTTAATTACTTAAATCAATAAGGATATCCTCTTTGAATATCATTGGTCTTCTCTGAATAAACACGATTGTTCTCGAGAATATCTCTTCATATTAAAATAGTTCGAAAATAATTCCCTTTTTTACTTGATAGAACACAAGTATAAATTAAATTTGTGCAAGATTTTTTGGAATATCATTAGAGAGTAATACAAAATAGCCTTTTTAATATTTTCAAATTATTTGATTATGAATGATTTATCTTGTTATTTCAAAATAAAATGGTAGAACAATCTTCGAGTTCAAATTACCTTCCGCTGCTAATACAAGTATTGATAGCTGGAGCTTTTGTAGTTTTTAC
>CAMCQW010000088.1 GCA_945877045.1 Chryseobacterium gleum | reverse complement strand
AATTTATCCCCTGCGCTCGGAGCTCCATTAATTCCGAGAACCGAAACGGGTTGAGATGGTCCGGCTTCCAAAATAGAATTTCCGTGCTCATCTTGCATCGCCCGAACCTTTCCAAAATGACGACCCACTAAAATGGCATCTCCAATTTTCATCGTTCCCGCTTGAACAAGCATGTTGGTTACATACCCTTTTCCTTTATCCAATGAGGACTCAATAACCGTCCCAATTGCATTCTTTTTAGGATTTGCTGTAAGTTCTAAAACATCCGCTTCAAGCAACACTTTGTCTAGTAGCTCTTCGATATTCAAATTTTGACGAGCAGAGATTTCTTGACATTGGTATTTACCTCCCCAATCTTCCACCAAGATATTCATTTGGGAAAGCTGTTCTTTTATTTTATCAGGATTCGCTCCTGCTTTATCAATTTTATTAATAGCAAAAATCATAGGGACATTAGCCGCTTGAGCGTGTGATATTGCCTCCTTTGTTTGAGGCATTACGTCATCATCCGCTGCAACAATAATAATAGCAACATCAGTAACCTGCGCACCCCTAGCTCTCATCGCTGTAAATGCTTCGTGTCCTGGCGTATCAAGAAATGTTAATTTTCGGTCGTCCTTAAGTATTAATGAGTAAGCACCAATATGCTGCGTGATTCCTCCAGCCTCCCCTTCGGTAACATTGGCATTACGAATCCTATCAAGCAAGGAAGTTTTACCATGATCGACGTGACCCATTACCGTAATAATTGGTGGTCTTGTAATTAGATCCTCTGGTGCATCTTCCTCCATAACAATGGATTCTTGCACTTCAGCAGAGACGAATTCAGTTTCAAATCCAAATTCTTCCGCTACAATCTGTATTGTTTCCGCGTCTAATCGTTGATTAATGGACGCGAAAATACCCAATGACATACAAACAGAAATAACCTGTGTAGGCTGAACGCTCATCATGCTGGCTAATTCAGATACAGTAACGAATTCTGTCAGCTTAATGATTTTCTCATCTGCTTCTGCTTGTTCAATTTCTTCTTGGCGTTTTTGAGCAAAAGAATCTCTTTTTATCCGTCTGTTTTTAGACGATTTAGACTTGCCGCCTTTATTCGATAAGCGAGCAAGCGTGTCTTTGATTTCTTTTTGAATATCCCGTTCTGAAATCTCTTTCTTTTGAACGATCGGGGCTTTAGGAGATGATGCAGGTGTTTGTCCAGCAGTACTTGGTGAAGTAGTTGGTGCATCCACCTTTTTAATTCTTTTACGTTTTTTTTTGCTGTTCGCAGATTCTGCCTGAGCGGAAGGCGTTTTTGGTTTTTCGACAGGCAATTCTATTTTTCCTAATACAACAGGTCCTGTTAACACTTTGCGTTCACTTCGTATTGTCTCGATAACTATTGGTGCAGCATCTTCTTTTACCTCAACCGGCGGTTCCGTCGGAACGATAATTTCCTCCGCTTTAATAACCGGTGCAACTTCAACTGGAGACGTTTCCGCCACTACTTTTTTCTTATCTGGCCTAGTTTTCTGATTTAAGGCATCCAAATCTATTTTTCCAATAACTTGAACCGAAACTTCTTTTTCTTTTTTAATAGGTTCAGGAACAACAGGCGTTACGATTTCTACTGGTTTTTCAACAATAACTGGTGGAGGAACAACAATTACTTCAGGGATAATCGGCGCACTAAAAACCTGTCTTTTTATTTCATCTAAATTGATATCCGCTTCATCTTCATCATCAGCCTTCGGCTTTTCGATTACTTTGTCGCCTTCTCTTACATCTTTCAAAGAAAGTGATTCACGTCTTTCACGAAAAGCCGGTCCTTTAGACTGTTCTTTCATACTTTGATCAGCTGCAAACTCTGTGCATAACAAATCAAAATGTTCCGGTTCCAGTTTTGAATTAGGACTTGAATCAATTTTCACCCCTTTAGACTCCAAAAACTCCACCAATGATGGGAGTCCAACATTCAATTCACTTGCTGCTTTTCCTAATCGTATTGGTTTTCCAGCCATAAATCAGTTTTCTTTCAAAAAATATTATAATAAATTATTCAAATTCCGCTTTCAAGATGCGGAACACCTCATCAATTGTCTCTTTTTCTAAGTCTGTTCTTTTTAAAAGATCCTCGGCTCCAATTTCTAGTACTGACTTAGCAGTATCACAACCAATTGCTTTTAATTCGTCAATAATCCAGCTATCTATTTCATCAACAAATTCTTCTAAATCCACATCTTCGATATCAACTTCACCGTCTCTGTACACATCAATGTCGTATCCACAAAGCTTTCCTGCCAACTTAATATTATTTCCTCCCTTTCCAATTGCTAAAGAAACTTGATCTGGCTTTAGATAAACCTTCACCCGTTTTTCTTCTTCATTAATATCTAAGGAAGAAATTTTTGCGGGCGAAAGTGCGCGCTGAATAAGCAATTGATTATTAGATGTATAATTAATAACATCTATATTTTCATTTCTTAATTCACGTACGATTCCATGAATTCTAGACCCTTTCATTCCGACACAAGCGCCAACAGGATCAACACGATCATCATACGATTCCACGGCAACTTTTGCTCTTTCACCTGGCTCACGCACTATTTTCTTAATGGTAATAAGACCGTCAAATACCTCAGGAACCTCCAATTCAAAAAGGCGTTCCAAAAATTCAGGGGCCGTTCTTGAGAGAATAATTACTGGAGTGCTATTCCGCATATCAACTTTAGAAACAACAGCACGAACGGTTTCTCCTTTTTTGAAGAAGTCAGCTGGAATTTGTTCTGATTTTGGCAATAACAATTCGTTTTGGTCATCGTCCATTACAAGAATTTCTTTTTTCCAAACCTGATAAACCTCACCAGTTACAATTTCACCAACACGTTCTTTATATTTTTTATACAAATGATCTTTTTCAAGCTCAAGGATTCTTGAGATTAAATTCTGACGTAAGGACAAAATATTTCTTCTTCCAAAATCGGCGAATTTAAACTCTTCAGTCACTTCCTCCCCAATTTCGAAATCTGGTTGAATTTTAATCGCATCCGAATAAGCTATTTCAGTATTCGGGTCTTCTACTTCACCGTCATCAACAATTTCCTTGTTTAAGAATATTTGAACATCGCCTTTATCGATATTAACAATGATGTCAATGTGCTCATCGGTTTCAAATTTCTTCTTAAACATCGCTCTGAACACATCTTCCAAAATATGTTGCATAGTTTGTTTGTCAATATTTTTTAAGTCCTTAAACTCCAAGAAGGAGTCAACAAGTTCAACACTATTCATAAATTATCATTTAAAAGATATTACAATTTTAGATTCCTTTACATCCGAGAAATGAACTTCCGTCACTTCTTCAACTAACACTTTTTTCTTTTTGTTTTCTATTTGTTTTGACACTTGATCTTTTATAATCATCGTGTCATCTGTTATTTTAATAATTTCCCCTTCCAGTTTTTCGCCATCTTTTCGTAGTATTTCGACACGTCGCCCAATATTTTTGATATACTGATTGATGTGCCTTAGTGGCTTGTCTAATCCTGCGGAAGAAACATGTAATTCAAAATCTTCTTCGTCTCTGTCCAAATTATGCTCAACATTTCTAGAAACAGAAACACAATCCGTAACTGTTACGCCTCCGACAATTTTATCGATCTCCACATGAATGCTATTTGCAGAAGAAATCGTCAATTCAACAATGTATAAACCATTGTTCAATTCATTCATTCGTTCTTCGACTAGCGCTATTACCTTCTCTTTGTTAATCATTGGCAAAAAAAGAGGGGACTTTCGTCCCCTCGCTTATATTTCAATTATTGTACAAAGATATACCTTTATTTATAATTGACAAACAATAATCAATTAAATACCTAGTACATTTGTAATATGTTAATTGAAATAGAAGACAAGATCATTTCATCAGACGTTTTTGAAAGGAAATTTGTGTGTGATTTAAATGCCTGTAAAGGCGCTTGTTGTATTGAAGGTGATGCAGGAGCTCCACTAAAAAAAGAAGAGGTGGCTCTCCTAAATGAAAATCTTGAAAAGATAATGCCGTTTATGCGGGAAGAAGGAATTGCTGCCGTTAAAAAGCAAGGTGTTTCTTATAATGACATTGAAAACGAACCCGTTACATCATTAATTAATAATAAAGAATGTGTGTTTGTGCACTACGACGCGAATAACATTGCTAAATGCGCCATTGAAACAGCTCATCTAGCGGGGAAAACATCAAATTTAAAACCCTTGTCTTGTCATTTATACCCAATTAGGCTCAAAAAAATCAATGATTATACCGCGATAAATTTTGATGAATGGAAAATCTGTGCTCCGGCATGTATCTGCGGTGAAAAATTAGCCATCCCTGTATACCGATTCTTGAAGGCACCATTAATTAGAGCTTTTGGAGAAGATTTTTATAAAGAAATGGAAATCATCGAGCGAGAACTTAAGTCACTCCAATAATCTCACCGCCAAAAAGCTTTCTCTAGCTGTTTAATGCTCTTCTTCGCCATCAGCCAATGGAACATTCTGAGGGATGAAATCAACATCCGAACCCGGCTTAGAATAATCGTATGGCCAACGGTAAACAGTTGGAAGATCTCCTGGCCAATTTCCATGAATATGTTCTACTGGTGTTGTCCATTCTAAAGTGTTTGAATTCCACGGGTTTTGAGGAGCTTTTGGTCCTCTAAAAATACTATAAAAGAAATTGAATAAGAAAACCAATTGACCTAGGGCTGCTAGAATCGCAAAGATGGTGATGATAATATTCAAATCCATTATCATATTATAAGAGCTCTCGTTAAAGTCGCCAAATGATGAAGAATCATAATAACGTCTTGGGGCACCTGCTAATCCAACAAAATGCATTGGAAAGAAAACGCCATAGGCACCAACAATCGTTATATAAAAGTGGATATACCCTAAGCGCAGATTCATCATGCGGCCATACATTTTAGGGAACCAATGATATACGCCTGCAAACATTCCAAATACTGCCGACATTCCCATAACAATGTGGAAATGCGCTACTACGAAGTAGGTATCGTGAATAGCAATATCTAAGGCAGAGTCAGCTAATATTATACCCGTTACACCACCTGTAACAAAAGTAGATACAAGGGCTACTGCAAAAAGCATTGCTGGCGTAAAAATTAGCGAGCCTTTCCACAAAGTTGTTAAATAATTAAAAACTTTAACAGCAGAAGGAATGGCTATTAAGAGCGTTGTAAAAACAAAAACACTACCCAAAAACGGATTCATCCCTGTAATAAACATGTGATGCCCCCACACAATAAATGAAAGGAATCCAATTGCCAAAATAGATCCAATCATTGCTTTATATCCAAATATTGGCTTCCTAGAATTCGTTGAAATAATTTCTGACGATAGCCCAAGTGCTGGTAATAAAACGATGTAAACTTCCGGGTGACCAAGGAACCAAAAAAGATGTTGAAACAAAATTGGAGAACCACCGTGATTCGCTAGCATTTCACCGTTGACAATAATGTCTGACAAGAAAAAACTCGTTCCCGCCAATCTATCCATCATTAATAATAGTGCTGCAGAAAGCAAAACCGGGAAAGAAAGTACACCAAGAATAGCCGTAACAAAAAATGTCCATATAGTAAGTGGCATTCTTGTCATAGTCATTCCTTGCGTTCTTAAATTAATAACTGTTACTATATAATTCAAACTTCCTATTAATGAACCAGCGATAAATATTGCCATAGAAATAAGCCACAGTGTCATTCCAGTTCCAGATCCGGACATCGCCTGAGGCAGCGCGGAAAGTGGCGGGTAAATTGTCCAACCAGCCATTGCGGGACCCGTAGAAATAAACAAGGAATAAAGCATGATTAATGAAGAAACCAAAAAGAACCAATAAGAAAGCATGTTAAGAAAGCCCGTTGCCATGTCCCTTGCTCCAAGTTGTAGTGGAATGAGAATGTTTGAAAAGGTACCCGACAAACCACCTGTAAGGAGGAAAAACACCATAATTGTACCATGAATTGTTACTAATCCAAGATACATGTCCTCCTTTAACACCCCGTTAGGTGCCCATTGTTCACCTAAAAAGAATGATAAAAAATCGGAACTTTCACCCGGCCATGCTAATTGTATCCTAAACAATACAGACAATAACATCGCAACAATTCCCATAATTACAGCAGTCATCAAAAACTGCTTGCCAATCATCTTATGATCTTGACTAAAAATGTACTTTGAAACAAATCCTTCTTCATGGTGGTGATCGCCATGATGCAGGTCAGCGTGGTGGTGTTCGTCGTGTGCTACTGAAGCCATTTTCAAAAATTTATATTAATAATTATTCTTTTAAAGTATTTATTACATTTTTGCCGGCGCTTGATTAACTGGCGCGGCCTCAGCTATAACGGGAAAATACTTTGCTCTGAAGGTCTCTTTAGACTTTTGTTTCATCCAACTATCAAACGATTTTTTATCTTTTACTACAATAATCATTTTCATTTTGTAATGAGCTCCGCCACAAATTTTGTTACATAACAAAACGAAATTAAATTTAGGATCATTCATATTCTTTCTCATTTGTTCCGTCGTTAAAATCGGCGTAAATTTTGTTCGTGTGGTCATCCCGGGAACATTATTCATTTGAGCTCTGAATTGTGGAAAATAAGCAGAGTGCAAAACATCTTTAGCTCTGAAATTGAATTCATATGCTTGATTAACACACAAGTAAAGCGTGTCTCTTTGGATTATGTCATTCCAAGCAGACTTGTCTTGGGCTTTTGAGTGATGTCCTTTCATTTGAAACAACAACCTTAACAATCTTTCTTTTCTAGATAACTCCACGCGTAAAACATTCATCGTGGAATCATTGATAACGGTATCTCTATTATTTAAAATCCGTTGGATTGCTTCTATTCCTGAAGGGCCTTCTAACATAATACGAATAGATGAATCAATTGTATTTGTCGTTACAAGCGCCAACTCATTATTATCAGCTGTCAATTTATAGTCATGACGTCCCAAGACGTTGTCCGCACCAGCATATCTAGCTGTCCAATCGAACTGCTTAGAGAAAAGCTCAATTCTAACCGCATCATCACCAGAAATTGATGTTAATTTATTCCAAGATTTTAGTCCTAATATAATAATTACCGCCATTACAATCGCTGGAACAATTGTCCAAATCATTTCTAATTTGTTATTATGGGGATAATAATAAGCCTTTACGCCTGGCTTACGGACGTATTTAAAGCAAAAATAAAATAACAGAAAATTGGTAACAAAAAAGACAAAAAGAATAATTACAAAATTCAAGTTTAACAACCAATCTGTTTCAACCCCTTCAATTGAAGCGGCTTCACCAAGGCCGGTATAACCATATTTTAGCATGCAATAAATTAGACCTAAAAACTGAAAGATCATAAAGATTAACAACAACTTTCCATTCAATACATTATCCCTGTTGGGAACTTCATGTTCTGAACTTTTACGAAGCTTAGAGGTTAGTTCATAAATACGAACTAGTTGAGCCAAGGCTAAAATTCCTAAAATAACTGCTATTAAAATAATCAATTTACTTTCCATTTTTTCTTTAATTATTTTTTATCAAATATCGTGGTGAACACTTTCGTCTAAGAACGGGTGATTCACCGGGGTTAAGGGTGCTTTCGTAAGATTTGTTAGTACCACATAAACAAAAGAACCAAGCACCATAAGGGCCATTCCAACTTCAATGAAGCCAATGGTAGCATTTGCG
>CAMCQW010000087.1 GCA_945877045.1 Chryseobacterium gleum | reverse complement strand
ATCGGATTTTCAATAATTTCTTGAACGCTAGCCCCAGATTTTTGAGGCTTCGCCATTAATCCCCTCATACCTGAAAGCTGACGAATTTGTTCTTTGGATCCACGAGCACCAGAATCAAACATCATGTAGATGGAATTGAAACCTTGTCTGTCTGTCTTTAACTGATCCATTAAAGTAGCAGTTAAACGTGAATTAGTATGCGTCCAAATATCAATAATTTGGTTGTATCGTTCATTATTAGTGATAAGACCCATGTTATAATTCATCATAACATCTTTCACTTCATTCTCCGCTTTCAAGACTAATTCTTCTTTTTGCTTAGGGATAATAATATCGTCTAAATTGAAAGAAAGTCCTCCTCTAAATGCCATTTCATATCCTAATTCCTTGATATCATCTAAGAATTTTGCTGTTCTAGAGGTACCAGAAATTTTCAAGACTTCACCGATGATATCACGAAGCGCTTTTTTGGTAAGAACGTCATTAATATAACCTGCTTCTCTTGGCACATTCTCATTAAATAAAACGCGACCACAAGTAGTTTCCAAAATTCGTAATTCAGGAATTCCCTCTTGATTTAAGTCATACGTTTTCACTTTAATGTGCGCATGTAGATCTAATTTCTTTTCATTAAAAGCAATGATTACTTCTTTCGGAGAATAGAAAGTGCTTCCTTCGCCTTTAACGACGTCCTCTTTTGTTGAAGTTTTTCCTTTGGTAATATAATAAAGACCTAGTACCATATCCTGAGATGGAACCGCGATTGGGGCACCATTAGCAGGATTTAATATATTATGTGATGCAAGCATCAACATTTGCGCTTCTAGAATTGCCGCATTACCAAGTGGTAAATGCACCGCCATCTGATCCCCATCAAAATCCGCATTAAAAGCGGTAGTTACTAATGGATGAAGTCGAATTGCTTTTCCTTCAATAAGTTTTGGTTGAAAAGCTTGTATACCTAATCGGTGTAAAGTTGGCGCTCTATTCAATAATACAGGGTGCCCCTTCAATATGTTTTCAAGGATATCCCAAACAACTGGTTCCTTCTTATCAACAATTTTCTTTGCGGATTTAACTGTTTTTACAATCCCTCTTTCAATCATTTTACGAATAATGAACGGCTTATAAAGTTCCGCTGCCATATCTTTTGGCAAACCACATTCGTGTAATTTTAAATCAGGACCAACAACAATTACAGAACGTGCAGAATAATCAACACGTTTTCCTAATAAATTTTGTCTAAATCGTCCTTGTTTACCTTTCAATGAATCAGAAAGAGATTTTAAGGCTCTATTAGATTCAGTTTTTACAGCACTAGATTTTCTAGAATTATCGAATAATGAATCAACAGATTCTTGCAACATTCGTTTCTCATTTCTCAAGATCACCTCAGGCGCTTTTATTTCAATTAATCGTTTTAAACGATTATTTCTAATAATAACACGACGATATAGATCATTTAAATCTGATGTAGCGAAACGACCACCATCAAGCGGCACTAAAGGTCTTAACTCAGGTGGAATAACAGGAACAACCTTAACAATCATCCATTCAGGGTTGTTGTCAATTCGTTTTTGAGAATCGCGCATTGCCTCCACAACCTGCAATCTTTTCAATGCTTCATTCTTGCGTTGAACAGAAGTTTCCGTATCAGCTTTAGAACGAAGTTCGTAAGACATTTCTTCCAACTTTAAGCCCTTCAACAAATCATGTAATGCTTCCGCACCCATTTTAGCGATAAATTTATTAGGATCGGTATCATCTAAGTGATGATTATCCTTCATCGCATCATGTTCAAGAATATCCAGGTATTTTTCCTCTTCAATAAAATCCATGTATTTCAAATCTTCCCCCTCAATATTAGCGGCGGAACCAGCTTGAATAACTACATATCTTTCATAATAAATTATTTGATCCAACTTCTTAGTTGGAAGTCCTAATAGATATCCAATTTTGTTTGGCAAAGATCGGAAATACCAAATATGCGCAACAGGAATCACCAATGAAATGTGTCCCATTCGCTCTCTTCTCACCTTTTTTTCTGTTACTTCAACACCGCAACGGTCACAAACGATTCCTTTGTATCGGATACGCTTATACTTACCACAGTGGCATTCGTAATCTTTAACTGGGCCAAAAATTCTTTCACAGAACAAGCCATCTCTTTCCGGCTTATAGGTTCTATAATTAATCGTTTCAGGCTTTAATACTTCCCCGCTAGAATTCTTAAGAATTTTTTCAGGTGAAGCAAGTGATATCGTAATTTTATTAAAACTACTTTGTGTTTTTGGTGTTTCTTTTTTGAACGTCATTTTATTCCGTTATAATTTCGTTAAAAATTCAAATTAATCCATGCTCACATTCAAGCACAATCCACGTAATTCATGTAACAATACGTTGAAGGATTCAGGAATTCCAGGTTCTGGAATATTGTCCCCTTTCACGATTGCCTCGTATGCTTTAGAACGACCATTAACATCATCAGATTTAATCGTTAGAATTTCCTGAAGGATATTAGCAGCACCAAATGCTTCAATTGCCCATACCTCCATTTCACCAAAACGCTGACCTCCGAATTGTGCTTTACCACCGAGCGGTTGTTGCGTAATTAATGAATAAGGACCGATAGAACGAGAGTGCATTTTGTCATCAACCATGTGAGATAATTTCAACATATAAATTACACCCACAGTTGCTGGCTGATGGAATCTTTCACCGGTACCGCCGTCATAAAGATAGGTTTTACCAGATCTTGGCACGCCAGCTTTATCTGTTAGTTCATTGATTTCGTCCGGTGTAGCGCCATCAAAAATTGGTGTAGCAAACTTAACACCCATTTTTTCTCCAGCCCATCCTAAAACGGTTTCATAAATCTGACCTAAGTTCATCCTTGAAGGTACACCTAGTGGATTTAAAACTATATCTACAGGTGTTCCATCTTCTAAGAAAGGCATATCTTCTTGACGAACAATATTCGCAACAATACCTTTATTACCGTGGCGACCTGCCATTTTATCACCCACTTTTAATTTACGTTTTTTAGCAACATAAACCTTCGCTAATTTCACGATTCCAGCAGGAAGTTCATCCCCAACAGAAATATGGAACTTACGTCGTTTATAATTACCTAGTAAATCATTCGCTTTAATACTATAATTATGGATAACCCTAGAAATCAATTGATTTATGGTAGCATCAGCCGACCAATTAAGTGGATTAATTATCGTAAAATCAATTGCAAGAAGAGACTTTTCAGCAAACTTAGTCCCTTTTTTAATCAATTCTTCCTTAAAATTATTGAATACACCGTTTGATTTTTGCTCACCCAAAATCATCAATAATTTCTCCACTAACTTTTCTTTCAATTGAATGAAATCTCGTTGATATTCCGAGTCGATAGCTTCAAGAATTGATTTATCTTGATTTTTTGCTTTTCGTTCTTTAACCGCTCTTGAGAATAATTTTTTCTCAATAACAGTTCCACGAAGAGAAGGGCCTGCTTTTAAAGAAGCATCTTTAACATCACCCGCTTTATCACCAAAGATAGCACGTAATAATTTTTCTTCCGGTGAAGGATCCGTTTCACCTTTCGGTGTAATTTTACCAATTAATATATCACCTTCCTTAATGTCTGCTCCAATTCGGATCAAGCCATTTTCATCTAAATCTTTTGTTGCTTCTTCACTTACGTTTGGAATATCGGAAGTCAATTCTTCCATGCCACGTTTAGTATCACGAACATCTAAGGAATATTCATCAATATGAATAGAGGTAAAGATATCATCACGAACAACTTTCTCAGAAATCACGATAGCATCTTCGAAATTATACCCTTTCCAAGGCATGAAAGCTACTTTTAAATTTTGCCCTAGAGCTAGTTCACCATTTTGAGTAGCATACCCTTCGCATAGTACTTGTCCTTGCTCAACACGATCGCCTTTTTCGACGATAGGTTTTAAATTAATACAAGTACTTTGATTTGTTTTTCTAAATTTTGTCAATGAATAGTGTACAACTTCACTATCGAAGCTCACTAATTTATCTTCCTTTGTCCAATCATAACGAATAACGATCTCATTAGCATCTACATATTCAACAATACCCTTACCAACCGCGTTGATAAGCACACGTGAATCGCGCGCTACCAACCTTTCTATACCAGTTCCAACAATTGGGGAATTTGGTCGTAACAAAGGAACCGCTTGACGTTGCATGTTTGATCCCATTAAGGCACGATTCGCATCATCATGCTCCAAGAAAGGAATAGAAGATGCCGCTATCGAAGCAATTTGATTCGCTCCAACATCCATTAATGTTAATTTATCAGGCTGAACAACTGGGAAGTCACCTTCAAACCTTGCTTTTACAAGATTAGAAAGGAAATTTCCTTTGTCATCAATTACTGCATTTGCTTGCGCAATTATTTTAGTATCTTCTTCTTCAGCAGCCAAATAGATTGGCTCTTCATTGAAGACTACTTTTCCTTTTTCAACTTTTCTATAAGGCGTTTCAATAAATCCTAACTTATTTACCTTAGCGAATACACACAAAGAAGAAATCAAACCAATATTTGGTCCTTCCGGCGTTTCGATTGTACACAAACGACCATAGTGCGTATAATGAACATCACGTACCTCAAAACCTGCCCTTTCACGTGACAAACCGCCTGGTCCTAGTGCAGAAAGCCTACGTTTGTGCGTAACTTCGGACAGCGGATTTGTTTGATCCATGAATTGAGATAACTGATTGGTCCCAAAAAATGAATTAATTACGGAAGATAATGTTTTCGCATTAATAAGGTCAATTGGCGTAAAGACCTCATTATCTCTTACATTCATTCGTTCACGAATTGTTCGAGCCATACGGGCTAAACCAACACCAAATTGCGAGTACAATTGCTCACCAACCGTTCTAACCCTTCTATTTGACAAGTGATCGATATCATCCACATCGGCCTTAGAATTAATAAGTTCGATTAGGTATTTAACGATTTGAATAATGTCATTTTTCGTTAAGACACGAGATGATTCATTCGCATCTATTTTCAATTTTTTATTTAACCTATATCGTCCAACTTCACCTAAATCATAACGAGTATCGGAGAAGAATAATTTCTCAAAAACACCTCTTGCTGTTTCAAAATCAGGCGCATCAGAGTTTCTCAATTGACGATAAATATGTTCAATTGCCTCTTTACCAGAGTTAGATGTATCTTTTTGAAGCGTGTTATAAATAATCGTATAATCCGTCGAATTTGCATTTTCCTTGTGCAAAATAACTGATTTCGTTCCTGAGTTAAGGATTTCATCTAAATGCACTTCTTCAACCGTAAGTTCACGATCAAGAATTACTTCATTTCTTTCGATGGAAACAACTTCACCAGTATCTTCATCAACGAAATCTTCGATCCATGTTTTAAGCACCCTAGCTGCAAGTCTTCGACCAAGCAATTTTTTCATATTGGCCTTATTGATTTTCACTTCGTCAGCTAAACCAAATATTTCCAATATATCACGATCCGTTTCATATCCAATTGCACGGAAGAGCGTAGTTACGGGCAATTTCTTTTTACGATCGATATAAGCATACATGATACTATTGATATCCGTTGCAAATTCTATCCAAGAACCTTTAAAAGGAATAACTCGTGCAGAATACAATTTTGTACCGTTAGCATGCCTACTTTGACCAAAAAATACACCTGGAGATCTATGTAATTGCGAAACGATAACACGTTCTGCACCATTAATTACAAATGAACCCTTTGGTGTCATATAAGGAATTGTACCTAAATACACATCTTGAACGATGGTTTCAAAATCCTCATGTTCAGGATCGGTACAATACAATTTTAATTTTGCTTTAAGAGGGACGCTGTACGTCAAACCTCTTTCGATACATTCTTCGATAGTGTACCGAGGTGGATCAATAAAATAATCCAAAAACTCTAACACGAATTGATTTCGCGTATCAGTTATTGGGAAATTTTCTGCGAAAACCTTAAATAGGCCTTCACTATCCCTGTTTTCAGGAGTTGTTTCTAACTGAAAAAACTCTTTAAACGATTTTAATTGGATCTCCAAGAAATCCGGGTAATCAAATTGATTTTTGCTTGAAGCAAAATTAATTCTAGTTGAATTATTCGTTGTTGCCAAGGCTTAATATTTTTAGTGAAGAATGAAAAGTACTTTATAAACAAACAGAACAAGGCAGCCGAAAAATCGGTTGCCTGTTCTGTAATTAATCGATAATATTATTTAACCTCAACTTCGGCACCAGCCTCTTCAAGAGCCTTTCTTAGTCCCTCAGCTTCATCTTTTGACACACCTTCTTTGATAGCAGAAGGAGCTGCATCTACAAGGTCTTTAGATTCTTTCAAACCATTACCAGTAAGTTCTTTTACAAGTTTAACTACTGCAAGTTTATTAGGTCCACCGAACTTCAAGATAACGTCAAATTCTGTTTTCTCTTCCACTACCGCTTCAGAAGCTCCACCGCCACCAGACATCATTACTGGAGCTGCAGCAGCAGGCTCAATACCATATTCATCTTTTAAAATTGTTGCTAACTCACTAACTTCTTTTACAGTTAGGTTAACTAGTGTTTCTGCAATTTGCTTTAAATCAGCCATTCTATTTAAATTTAATAAAGGGTTTAATAAATAATTTAATTATGCTCTATTCTCGAGCGTTTTCAATATGCCTGCAATTTTTCCGCCAGCTCCTTGCAAACCTGACAATACATTCTTAGCAGGACTTAGTAACAATCCAATAATTTCACCAACCAATTCTTCTTTGCTTTTTAAAGACTCAAGGACAATCAATTGATCATCACCAATAAAAATTGCTTCATCAATATAGGCACCTTTAAGAATCGGTTTTGGGTTTTTCTTTCGAAATTCCTGGATTAATTTAGCCGGGGAATTCGCTTCAGCAGAAATCATGATAGAAGTCGAGCCTTTCAAAATGTCTCTCAATTTACCATAATTCTTACCTTCAACTCTATCCATTGCTTTTTCAAGCAGGGCATTTTTAACAACTTTTAAAGAGATATTAGATTGAAAACATCTTCTTCTTAAAGCGTCTATTTTTTCTACTGTTAATTCAGCGGTATCCGTTAAATACAAAACATTGGAACCTGATAATTCAGCTGCTAAATCTTCAATATACTTTGCTTTTTCTTCTCTTGTCATTTTACTTAAGTTTTAAGCTGTTACAGATTTAGTGTCAATTTGTATTCCTGCACTCATGGTTGAGCTTATGTAAATACTTTTAATATAGGTTCCTTTAGCTGCAGAAGGCTTAAGTTTAATAAGTGTTAAAATCAATTCGCTTGCATTTTCACGCAACTTATCTTTTTCAAAACTAACCTTACCAACCGAAGAGTGAATAATACCGTACTTGTCAACTTTAAAGTCGATTTTTCCTGCTTTCACTTCTACTACTGCCTTAGCAACATCTAATGTAACCGTACCTGTCTTTGGATTCGGCATTAATCCACGAGGTCCTAAAATACGACCTAATGCACCAACCTTACCCATTACTGACGGCATTGTAATAATTACATCGATATCCGTCCATCCGCCTTTGATTTTTTCAATGTAATCGTCTAGACCCACAAAATCAGCACCAGCAGCGATAGCTTCGGCTTCTTTATCCGGGGTACATAATACGAGAACACGAATATCTTTACCTGTTCCGTGAGGGAGAGCCACTGTACCTCTAACCATTTGGTTAGCTTTAC
>CAMCQW010000086.1 GCA_945877045.1 Chryseobacterium gleum | reverse complement strand
GCATTTGATGCCGCTCCAGGTGAATTTAACGCGCAACGAATTAAGGTGAATTTTGAGGGAAATGTTGAATACGTTTTAGGTAGCACTCATATTACAGATATTGAAGTGGATGGAGGAAACAGGAAATGGATTGCAACGGCTTCAGCGGGAATCCTATTGCTATCAGCAGATGGCTCAGAGATATTGGAACAATTCACCAAAGATAATTCACCGTTAATATCGGATAACATCTACGATTTAAAAATAGACCACAACACCGGTGAATTATTCATCATTACCGATTTAGGCTTGGTTTCCTATCGTGCGAATGCCACCTATGAAGACCCGGAATATAGCAATGTAATTGTCTTTCCCAATCCTGTTCGTCCAAACTACGAAGGTTTAGTCACCATTCAGGGCATTCGTTATGATTCAGATGTTAAAGTAACCGACATTTCCGGTAATCTTGTTTATAAAACCACTTCTAATGGCGGAACAGCTACGTGGAACGGCCGCACCTTAGATGGTCAAAAAGCAAGTTCTGGGGTTTATCTCATTTGGACCGCCACTAACCTAGGCAGTAGCCGAAAAGTGGGGAAAGTGGTCTTGGTGAATTAAAATTTTTAGCACAAATAGACTCAAAGGGTAAAAAAGCTGTAATTTTACCAAACTAAATATAAATCAAATGTATCCAGCAGAATTAGTAAATCCAATGAAAGCCGACCTGATTAACGCGGGGTTTTCTCAATTAATATCGAGTGAAGAAGTAGATAGTTCCATACAAAACTCGGAAGGAGTTGTTCTCATGGTTGTGAATTCGGTTTGTGGTTGCGCAGCAGGAAATATGCGGCCAGGGGTGAAATTATCGCTTACAGGGAATAAAAAACCAGCGTCTTTATTCACGGTTTTTGCCGGGGTTGATGGTGAAGCGGTGAATCAGGCAAGGAAATATTTTTTACCGTATCCTCCATCATCGCCTTCTATTGCCTTGTTTAAGGACGGCGTATTGGTTCATTTTTTAGAGCGTCACCATATTGAAGGTGGCACGGCACAAATGATAGCCGCTAATCTTAGCGCCGCTTATGAAGCTTATTGTTAAGTAGTGAAAGCGGTTTACTTTTTAAGCACCTGTTCTACCTGTCAACGCATACTTAAACAATTAAATTTACCAAGCGACATTTCACTGATCGATATCAAGCAAACAAATATAGACGGCGAAGCTTTGGATAAAATTGCTGGTATGGCAGGGTCTTATGAACAACTCTTTTCAAAAAAAGCGATGAAATATAAGGCCTTAGGTTACGATAAATTAAGCCTTAGTGAAATAGAATACCGCCAGATTATAGTTGAAGAATACACTTTTTTACGCCGTCCAGTTATTGTATATAACGACTTCTTCTCGATAGGAAATTCAAACGAAGAAGTGAATAAAGCGATCGTTTACTTTCAGCACTTAAGCGCGACGAAGTAAGCCACGTTCCATTCCAATCACGAAGAGGGCATAAAGTAGAATGAGCAGGTTTCCAAATGCGAGAAGCGGTAAACTAGCACTTGTGATTTCCAAATTAAAAAACAGACGGGCTAAAGTAAAGAGAAAGAAAATTCCGATGGCACCGCCCACATATACCATGAATTTTTTAGTGTTGTATGGAATTTTATAATACTTCTGTCCAAGGAAATACGAGAGCACCATTTGCAGCGCGTATACAATTAATGTGGCCCAAGCACACGCCATAAAGCCATATTCAGGAATAAAAAGCAAATTTATTCCAAGGGTAAATCCGGCCCCTACCAATGCAATGTAAGCCCCAAATTTTGTTTTACCACTCAATTTATACCAGATGCTTTGGTTATAGTAAATACCCAAAAACACATTCGCCATTAGTAAAATAGGAACCACCTTTAATCCTTCCCAATACACCTCGGTTCGGATGAAAAATTTAAATAAACTTAAATTAATGCTTACTGCTAAGAAGATTAAGCATACCACAGCAATGAACAGGTTCATAATTTTGGAATATACTTTATTCCTATCTTCATTTTTTAACTGTTCAAAAAAGAAAGGTTCCGCTGCATATCGATATGCCTGTAGTAAGATGGTTACCAACATGGCTAATTTATAACACGCGCTATATATTCCCACTTCAGCCTCCGCCGCCTGCAGCGATCCAGGAATTAGCGGGTCATACAGCACTTGTTTGAGAAGAATTCTATCAATCGTTTCGTTTATAATTCCAGCAAATCCAGCAATAACAAGAGGGAAAGAGTAGGCGAGCAAGCCTTTCACAAAGCCCCAATCTATTTTAAGGACCACTTTTGAAATAATATCATAAACCAAGAGCACTTTAATTAGGGAAGCACAGAGGTTCGCAATTAAAATGAATAATATTCCCTCTTCTGGTCTGGATGGGTCGAAAAAACAAAGAAGTAAAATGAGATTTAGGGCAATATTAACCCCGATGGATGAAAGTTGTATCATCGTAAAGCGCAGCGCCTTTTCTTCTACTCTTAGCCGGGCCATCGGTATGCTTGCTATTGCATCAAGACAGACAATTGCACCTAATAAAACGATGTATTCATTGTGTCCTTCATATAACATAAAAGCAGCTAGGTCATTATTGAAATACAATAATCCAAAATAAAAGAGGACGTTAATACCAAGAACGGTGAGAAAACTATTTGAGAAGACTTTTTCTTTGTCTTCACTTCCCTGAAGAAACCTAAAAAAGGCCGTTTCCATTCCAAAAGATAGAAAGACAATTAAAAAGGCGACCCAGGCATAAAGTTCAGAAACCACCCCATAATCTGCGGGATCTTTAAAGACAGAGCTGTCAGTATACAATGGAACTAGCAAATAATTTAGGAGCCGCCCAACAATGCTTGAGAGCCCGTAAATCGCCGTTTGGCCAAGAAGTTTTTTAATATTAATGTTCATTTACCCCTAAAACTAGGTTTTTCCTTAGAAAGAAAGGCATTGGTTCCCGTTTTAAAATCCTTGGTTCCAAAACATTTACCAAACTCTTCTATTTCAACATCATATCCATTTATTCCATCCGCGAAACCGGCATTTACAGCAACAATAGCCGCAGCTATAGCAGTGGGAGAATTACGCATTATTTTTTGTCCGATTTCCATCGCTTTAGTGAGTAAATCCGTGGATTCAACAACATGGTTAACTAGGCCCATTCGCCAAGCCTCCTCAGCTGAAATCATACCCGCGGTAAAAATCATTTCATATGCACGGCCCTTACCTACCAATTGTGCTAATCGTTGTGTTCCGCCATAACCTGGAATTAGCCCCAAGGACACTTCTGGCAGCCCAAGTTTTGCATTGGAGGACGCTACCCGCAAATGGCAGGATAAGGCAAGTTCTAATCCCCCACCTAGTGCAAATCCATTAATAGCTGCGATAACTGGTTTTGTTAGGTTTTCAATTAAATTAAAAAGGGATGATTGCCCAGTTTTAGCGAGTGTGCCTCCTTCGCTTATTGAAAAATCAGCAAATTCTTTAATATCAGCTCCTGCAACGAATGATTTTTCACCTTCTCCTGTTATGATGATAAGTCCAACCGAGGTATCCTGATCAGAATCGGATAGCGCTTGGCTTAATTCCGAAATGGTTTTCTTGTTTAACGCGTTCAATTGCGTGGGACGGTTAATTGTAATTATTCGAATACCGTTTTCGGTATTAATTAATACATTTTCGTACATTCTTATTGTTTTTTTTGACCAAAGTTACTATTTTTTTAGAAGCTCAAACCTTGCTTCGTTACTTGGGTTGTTTGAGACGACCTCTATCAAGTGAGAACAATTAAATTGATGTTTATCCGAACCCAAGCAAATAAAACATGTTTATTGTGTCTATTAATGCCCCTTAAATATCAATCCAAATTTCTTAGTTACCAGATAATTCAGGTGTTTATTGGGTAAAAATAACAAAGATACACGTTCGTGTTTTCCAACGCCGATTTGTTAAACAATAAAAAGTTCAAGGGAAACTCATTTTTTTAACTGGAAGAAAAAACCGGATTTTATTAACCTAATCCGCTTTAATTCAGAGCATTAAAAACTTTCGTGTCTCTATCTATCCGACAACAAACGAATAATAATCGAAAGTAAACGAAAACGAACCGAATAATCTTTTGCTTAGTTGAAACCTTTGCACCGTTGATTTCAGACAATGGCGTTTGATCCAGCACAATTATCGAATCATTTAAATATAAAAACAATGAACACATTAAAAAACAAAGTCAATTTAATTGGCCGCTTAGGAGCACAACCAGAGGTAGTAACTTTTGATTCCGGAAAAACATTAGCCCGTTTCAACTTGGCAACAAACGAGAATTACAAAGATAAAAAGGGTGAGTGGGTAGAGAGCACACAGTGGCACACCATCAATACATGGGGTAAGACGGCAGAGCGTGTAAAAGAGCACTTATCAAAAGGTCAAGAAATAATATTAGAAGGAAAGTTGGTTCATCAAACCTATGAAACGGCAGCAGGAGAAAAACGGTATGCTACGATTATCGAAGCGACGGAATTTTTAGTGATTAGCGAAAAAAAAGAAGCTATTAAAAAATAAATACAAAATAGTGCGTTTATGAATCACGTGAATTTAATCGGAAAAATGGGCACGGCCCCCACATTTGCCAAAACAGAAGAAGGAAAACTAGTCGCTAGGTTTCTCTTGTCAACAAGTGAAAATTATTGCGATAGCAAAGGAACCACCAAGACAAGAAGTAGCAACCACCGAATCTCCGCATGGGGACGATGGGTTCCAATAATTGAGGAATACGGCATAGAGGGTACTCGTTTAGCCATCGAGGGTAAGCTCATTAATCGGTTTTATCAATCAAATGGAAAGCCAGCATGTATAACAGAGGTGGAGGTGAATGACCTAATTATTATGTAATACTATAAAAACTAACGAGGACCGGCGACCATAGGCGCCGCAATGATCACGGATTTGCCGGTCCCACTATATATATCAACAATGCGTAAAATACACAGTAAATTATGAATACAATTAGAAATTATGTTACCCTGGTAGGCAATATTGGCACACCAGCAAAAATAACAAAGTATGACGACGGAAAATCTGTTGCCAGATTTAGTCTAGCCACCCAAAAAGTAACCCGCAATAATGACGGAAAATATACCGCTAAAATCCAATGGCATAGAGTTTATGCTTGGGGAAATTTAGCAGGTTTTATTGAAGAATATGCGGAAAAGGGAAAAAAGGTAGCGATTCACGGCCGGCTTGTTAACCGTAGCTATATCAATGATAAAGGAAAAAAAAGCAGTCTTACAGAAGTTGAACTTCGACAGATAATCGGCCTTTAATAACCCTTAATTAAACAAATGAAAGCAGCTTCGGCTGCTTTTTTTGTTTGTATTAAAAAGAATAACACAATTAAAAGAAGTTAACATTAAAACCTTCTTAATAAGTTTAAACAGCTAGTAATTCCTATAATCATTCCATAACTGAGAACGCAGGCCAACTACCGGAAGATATTGTAGGGCATAAACTCCGTTTATTAAATCACATCGCACAGCCAATTCCCCAAAAATAGCTAAGGCTCCTTTTTTAGAAACTAGGTAATTCAACTGGAGATTCGTTCGCACAAAATTAACCTTCTGTCCCTGCCCAATAAATACGCCAAAATCGTAGGGCCTTAAGGTGTATGGCTGGTAATTATCCGCTCCATAACTTAGGTTGTTTTTGTCTAGCCCACACAAACCATAGGAAAGAAAGAGCTTAAGGAACCACTTTTTGTTTTGCCACTTAAATTCCCCCAGTATTTCTGCAAAATTAGCCCCCAGTGGATGGCTTAAGGTACCATTGGAATTTCCGTAATTTTGTAGAGGTGTTAGGTGGGAATAGGTGTATGGTCTTACAGCATTGCATTCCACACGATAAAAAAATGTATTAGCACCTTCTCCTAACCATCCTTTTATACCAATTTGCCCCCCTATTTTATTTGCCCACCAACCAGATTTATTTCGAAACTCCGACAGTAAAAACTCATCGATGATAAATTGAGAATAAAGCCGGTGTTTTTTATATTTAAAGGTTATCCCTCCTCCGATCAAAACATTGTCAGAGGACCCAATTGCATATTCTTGGGGTCTATAAAAAACAAATGGATTTAAGTATTCTGGATCAAAGCCACGTTGAAGTAAGGTGTCCTTTGCTTGAAATATTACCGATTCGAAAAAATTAATATTAAGCCATGATGTTACATTCCAACTTAGAAAGTGACTCGAGCCAAACTTTAAGCGCGTTTTGTTTTGATACTGCTCTGTTAGTCCTTGATAAAGGATTGTATATTCAAGATGCCAAAAGTGCGTTTGCATTTTACCAAAAGCATAGGGCTTGCCATAGTCACTTAGAAAAAGCGATCGGCACCCTTCTCCGATGAAATTCTTGTCTAGGCCTAGTTGGAAATTGAAATATTTGTGAGGTTGAAAGGCAATTCTTCCCATTGGGGAAACGCCTAAGATCGTATTTGGATGATCATTATATTCTTGGTAGGGAACTTTAAAATTGTTTCCTGCCTCTTGGAAATAACAAATTCCCCCCACCCTATAATACCACTTTTTACCTGGTGAACTTTCTAGGAAACCACCCCCTCCAATTCGAAAATGTGTTGCTTCATTTTGTTGTACTCCAAGGTCTAAAATGGGAACGAATGACGTCTTGCTTTTTAGTTTAAAACCAGTATTTTTCGCAATATTTAATTGAATAGCAGGGTAAAAATTGTCGTGACGTGTTATTTCAGCTGTTTTTAAGCTATCATTTGGCTGCGACTCAACTAACCAATCTACTGCAATTTGTGCCCTTGAGAAGGTGCAAATACAGCAAATAAAAATCGATAAAACGCCCGCTTTAATAATCATTGTAATGGTTAATTAAACTTGTTCTTATACCCAGATTAAGGAGTAGATTTTTTTGATCAATAGAAGGAGAATTAAATCGGTATGTTAAATTAGAAAAGACACTTAGATTAAGTTTTTTATTAATTTGATAAGAGAGTTCCACTTGTTCAAGGGCTAACCAATTATTATCAGAGGCACTATACTTCGTTATAGGTAATAAAGAATTCCTTTGATGATCGATCAATTGATATACAATTGATTTTCCTTCTACGGCAAAAGATTTCCACCTCCAATTTAAACGGAATACGATTTCTCTAAACCCATTTCCTTTGGTATGTGCTAAGGGTAAATTATACTGTGAATAAGAAAGAAATTGAGCCGGCGCTTGATACATGTGACTTGACACTTGATTGTATTCTAACTGCATGAAAAGTGTTTTCAAATCAAATAATTCATATGAACGGCAACCTAGTTGAAAAGCGGTCTCTATTTTCTTCCAACGTGCAAATGCCGCTTGGCCATAAAGCCGGATGTTGGAATTAATCACCCAGTTGAAATTCAACCCTGTAATGGCATACGCGGCACTATCCGACACAAGATGTGCTAAAAAGGGGACTGGGCTGTAATACAATGGATTTAAGTAACTTGTTTTAATTGAGTCCCCCTTTGCCCAAATGGCCCCATCAAACAAACTAATTGTCAAACGGCTAGTTGCCGCAAAACTAATGTAATTGACAGCAAGCCCTTTAGGTTGGTAATATCCTTCCACGGTCGTATAGTTCGGTTTACGCACTAAATTTAATAAGCGACTTCGCAAGTAATTAAATGACCAACGTGGCAAAAACTGATAGTCAACCCGGACATATGGTGAGCCAACGGAATTATCAGAAAGCAATAGAGACCGGTATCCAGCGCCTATA
>CAMCQW010000085.1 GCA_945877045.1 Chryseobacterium gleum | reverse complement strand
TCTTCCTACATTATTTATGATAATATGGGTAAAACGGTATTATCCGGAATAATAAATGAAGCAACTACTTCTATAGAAGTTTCGAATTTATCTGGAGGAATCTATTTGTTTAAAGTGGGTGAAAATTCAATTAAAACGTTTGAAGTAATAAAGCAATAAGTTCATTATTCACAAGTTTTTGAGAAAAGCGTAACTGGATTAAAACACTGTTACGCTTTTTTCATTTTACGCAAATAATTTCAACCCTGATTCCTAGTAACAACAATACAATAATAATACCCCTCTAACTAGCTTATATTTAATCACCAATATAGCGTTGGAATCTGAATTGTATTCTACCTTAAAATCAAAGGAAACCCAATTCTAATTTTGCTTCTTCGCTCATCATATCTTTGTCCCATGGTGGATCGAATACGATATGGACTTTGGCACTTTCGACCCCTTCAACGCTAGCTACCTTATCTTCCACTTCCTTTGGTAAGGATTCTGCCACCGGACAATTAGGGGAGGTTAAGGTCATTTCAATGTCTACATGGAAGGCGGGTGAAATTTTTACTTCATAAATCAACCCCAATTCAAATACATCCACCGGAATTTCTGGATCGTAAATGGTCTTCATTATCGCAACAATTCTTTCCTCTAAGTCTGCCGTATTTTCCATTAAAATTGTTTTATTTTAAGTTCAAGCTTTTAATGGCTTCTAATTTCATTCTCTTTACCATTCCCAATAGTCCGTTGGAACGGGTAGGGGAAAGGTGCTCCTGTAATCCGATGGCTTTAATAAAAAGCAACTCATTGCCAATGATTACTTCGGGCGTTTGATTATTCATGACTCTAATTAATAAGCCGATAATTCCTTTGGTGATTATAGCATCGGAATCCGCCCGATAATCCATTTTTCCGTTTATTAATTCTGAATTTAACCAAACTCTCGATTGACATCCCTCAATAAGTCTATCTTCTGTCTTTAGCTCTTCAGAGATGATAGGAAGATCTTTACCTAATTCGATGAGGTACTCGTACTTCTCCATCCAATCATCAAACATTTCAAATTCACTGATGATTTCTTCTTGTATTTTATCTATATCATTCGAGGTCTCCATGCTACTTATTTTAACATGTTAAGACTTCGTTCGAGGGCAATAACAAATTGATCTATTTCTTGTATGGTATTGTAAAAAGCAAAAGATGCCCGAACCGTCCCTGGAATTTTATAAAAGTCCATAAGTGGTTGGGTACAATGATGTCCCGTTCGTACGGCAATTCCTTGTTTATCTAAGAGCGTTCCTATATCAAATGGATGTAAATTCTTGATTGAAAAGGAAACAACACTTGTTTTATTCTTCGCATCACCAATTATGGTCAATCCCTCAAAGGTTTCCAATACTTGCGACGCATATTCAGCTAAAGCTCTTTCATGTGCTTCTACTGCCTTAAAATCAATCGATTCAATATACTCAAATGCTTTACCTAAACAGATTCCTCCTGCAATATGTGGCGTTCCTGCTTCAAATTTATAAGGTAATTCATTATAGGTCGTTCTTTCAAAGGTAACTTTTGCAATCATGTCACCACCGCCCTGATAAGGAGGCATTTGATCTAATAAATCTTCTTTTCCATATAAGACGCCAATACCGGTTGGTCCAAATACCTTGTGACTTGAAAATACGAAAAAATCACAGTTTAAATCCCTCACATCAATTAATAGGTGCTGTATACTTTGCGCACCATCAACCAAAAATTTCGCCCCAACACTGTGTGCTTTAGCAATCATTTCCTTGATTGGATTTACCGTTCCTAGGGTATTAGAAATATGGGTAATTGCCACTAATTTTGTTTTCTTAGAAAGTAGTTTGTCGTATTCATCCTGAAGAATTTCTCCTTTAAAATTGATTGGAATAACACGTAAAACAAGGCCTTTTCTTTCACAAAGCATCTGCCAAGGAACAATGTTGGAGTGATGCTCCATCGTTGAAATAATAATTTCATCTCCTTGTTGTAACATATTCCCGAAGGAGGAGGCTACCAGATTTATTCCGTCCGTGGCTCCCTTCGTGAAAATAATTTCATTGGATGACTTTGCATTGAGACGCTTTTGAATTCTTGTTCTAGCAGCTTCGTATTCTGTCGTAGCACGCTGACTTAAATAATGTACGCCTCTATGAATATTGGCATTTTCTTTTGAATAATAATGATTGATGGCATCCAAAACCATTTGTGGTTTTTGGGAGGTAGCGCCATTATCGAAATAAATCAGATTCTTGCCGTAAACTTGTTGTCTTAGGGCAGGAAATTCTTCCCGAATTTCACGAACGTTAAAAGGAGGTATTTTCAAAGTACTATTTATTTTCTGCAAAGTTACGCAATACCTTAATTAGAGACACTCTAAATAAGTGATTTATTTTGCAGACATGACAATAAATGGAATCAAGATTTCTTCCATAGAAATTCCGCCATGCTGAAAGGTATTCTGATAATAATTAGCAAAGTGATTATAGTTGTTTGGGTAAACGAAAAAATCCTGCTCTTTGGCAAAAACATATTCAGTGGACATCCTAACTTTCGGTAAAAATGCATCCTGTGGATTTTTCACGGTAAATACTTCCTTGGCATTATAGTTTAAGCCCCTGCCTAATTTGTATCGAAGGTTAGAGTTAGTATTTCTTTCGCCTACTATTTTCACCGGATTGTTTACTTTAATGGTTCCATGATCAGTTGTGATTATTAATTTGATTCCAGCGTCTGCAATCTTTTTAACAATGTCTAACAAAGGAGAATGTTCTAACCATGAAACAGTAATAGAACGATAAGCTGCTTCATCGGAAGCTAACTCTCTTATCACTTCCATCTCTGTCCGGGCATGCGAAAGCATATCAACAAAATTGTAGACAATAAAATTAGCATCGTTGTCCTTAATTTGGTTGAATTGATCATTTAGTTTTTTTCCTGCTTCTAAGTTGGTAATTTTGGTATAACTCCATTTGATATCTTTCCCTAATCGCTTCAAATTCGTCTCTAATAGATCTTTTTCAAACATGTTTTTCCCGCCTTCATCTTCCTCACTTCTCCAAAATTGAGGAAACTTCTTTTCGATTTCACTCGGAAGTAAGCCGGAGAAAAAAGCATTTCGTGCATAATGAGTTGCAGTTGGAAGGATGGTGAAAATAATTTTTTCTTCTTCTTTTTTAAAGTACTTAGAAAAGATGGGCTCAACCATTTTCCACTGATCATACCTTAGATTATCGATTACAAGAACGGCTATCTTTTCTTTGCCTAAAAGCGGACTAATGTCATTTTTGATGGCATTAAATAGCATATCTGGGGCCTTTTCGGTACCATTTAACCAGTCTAAATAATTATCTTCTATAAAATCAGAAAAAAGTTTGTTCGCCTCTTTCTTTTGTAGCTCAAGGATTTCGCGCATTCCGGAATCTTCGATTTGTTCTAATTCTAATTCCCAATAAACAATCTTAGAATACATTTCCATCCATTCTTTTGCATCCATTCTAGCATTTAAGGCCATCGCCAACTGTCTAAATTCTTGCTGATAGGCTGAATTTGTTTTATCACTAACCAATTTATTAGTTTCTAAAATCTTCTTGAGACATAATAATAATTGATTCGGTTTTACCGGTTTTATTAGGTAATCGGCTATTTTACTGCCGATCGCCTCTTCCATGATGTATTCTTCTTCACTTTTGGTGATCATCACAATTGGCACTAAGGGAATTTTTTCTTTTATCCGTGAAAGTGTTTCCAATCCAGAAATACCTGGCATGTTTTCATCCAAGAAAATTATGTCGTAATTGTTTTCTATTGCTTTATCGATAGCATCAGAGCCATTTGTGACTGTTTCTACACGGTACCCTTTTTCTTCTAAAAATAGAATATGCGGCTTTAATAATTCAATTTCATCATCTGCCCAAAGAATTTTACATTGCATATGGCTAATTTTTAAGTAGTTTTGGTTTAGAAAATAAAAGTAAGCAATTGCGACCAAATCGAATAATAAACAACAAAAAGAAAATCATTAACGATCCCGTTTATGGTTTCATAGCTATCACAGACGAACTAATATTCGATGTACTAGAGCATCCTTATATGCAAAGATTGCGAAGGATAATGCAATTAGGTCTTAGTCATTTAGTCTACCCCGGTGCCCTTCACACTCGTTTTCATCACGTACTAGGCGCTATGCATTTAATGTCATTAGCCATATCAACAATTCGTAGAAAAGGCCACGAAATCACGCCTGATGAGGAGCGTGCCGCTTTATTAGCCATTCTTCTGCACGATATTGGACATGGTCCATTTAGCCATGCCTTGGAATATGATATTGTTTCTGGTGTTAGCCATGAAGATATTTCAGGTTATTTTATTGAGCGATTAACAGAAGAATTTGGCGATGATTTGAAGAAAGCGCATTCAATTTTCAAGAATCAATACGCAAAACCATTTTTGTATCAATTAGTTTCAAGTCAGTTGGACATGGATCGCTTGGATTACTTGAACAGGGATAGTTTTTATAGTGGGGTGAGCGAAGGGATAATTGGAACGGACCGATTAATTGAAATGTTAAATGTGCACGAAGGCTTTCTTGTGCTGGAAGAAAAAGCAATCTATTCCATAGAAAAATTTATTGTTGCGCGCCGTTTGATGTATTGGCAGGTATACCTGCATAAAACGGTAGTGGTGGCAGAAAATATGCTTATTCAAACCTTACGCAGAGCAAAGTTCTTAATGAAAAATGGACATGATATTTTTTGTAGCCCTTCTTTAAAATTCTTTTTGGAAAGGGATATAACAAAAGTAGATTTTGAAACAAATGAGGGGGTCTTGGATTCCTTTTCTCGTTTAGATGATTATGACATTTTGAGTGCTATTAAGGTATGGCAAGAACAGGAAGATTTTATATTAGCTAAATTAGCTAGAGGTTTAGTTAATCGTCGTTTATTCAAAATTGAAATTAGTAAAACACCTTTTAGCGAAGAACGCATAACCTATGAAAAGCAACTATGTGCTTCCACTTTTGGCTTGAGTTTAGAAGATGTAGGTTATTTTGTTTACCAGGATGTGCTCATAAATAAAGCGTATAATCAAGACAAGCAAAATATTCATTTGCTAATGAAAAATGGGCAGATTGTCGATTTGGGGGAGGCGTCTGATAATTTGAATATTTCAGCGCTTGCTCAACCTGTAGAAAAGTATTTTCTGTGTTATCCGCTTAGTTGAAAGCTTATTGCCGACTTAGTTTTCCTTCTTTCCAATCACTAATTAATTTAGCCCAAGAATAAGGGTTGAGTAAATTATTGACTGGTAACTGGCCGTTTGTATAAAGTTTCGTATTGCGCTGGTTCTGACTATACCCATATGCTAAGGATGCATCAGTATCAATTCGTGCCGCAACGAATGCTAATGATTCTCCTGACAATTCTCGTTGTGCCTTTCGCATCGCATCGTCATAAGGTTTCATGTTTACAAAATAACGCGCAAATTGATCTTTTGATGGCCAAGGATATACTGTTATTTCGGGTAAATTATTAACATCTTTTGTGAGCATGTGAATGATACTATATCGATCTTCTATTAATGTGTCTGGAACTATATAGGAGGATGTATTGTATCCCGGACTTGAAAAAAATAGGGTGTCGCCTGGAAATGAAACTAAGGAGAAAAAACCGTAATAATCAGCGATTACTCCTCTTCGGATTGATTTGTCGTACACAGTTACATAGGGTATTGGTTCTAAGTCTAATTCCGAAACAACGACTCCTGAAAGTTGTGTCATTGAACTAGTATCAATTATATGCCGTTGCGCTGAAATAGCGACTAGTTGCAAAGTAAAAAGAAGGGTGATGTATCCTTTAGTTTTCATATACAATACAAGATTAATGATAATTATCGCTAACTGAAAATATTTAAGTACTTATTAGACTACGTCAAATATAAAGAGCACTTGAAAAAGAGTAATCGCTTGAAATTAAAAAATAAATAACGGTTTCCATAATTATCCATTGTTGCCTCAAATGCTGAAAAAGATTATAACATAATTCCTTTGTTTTAATTGCTAAAAACCCATCTTTTTTATGTACTTTTGCAAGAATTTATTTTATAATAGATTCCATATGTCATTAGATAATTTACATAATATAACGGAAGGACTCACCTATGATGATGTCTTATTGGTTCCTTCCTATTCTGAAGTGCTTCCAAGAGATGTCAAGTTGGAAAGTAAATTCTCACGAAATATTACAATTAAATCACCGATCCTTTCATCTGCAATGGATACGGTTACGGAATATAAATTAGCCATTGCTATTGCCCAACAAGGAGGGATTGGCGTGATTCATAAAAATATGTCTATCGCTGATCAAGCTATGCATGTACGTAAAGTGAAGCGTTCAGAAAGTGGAATGATAATAGATCCAATTACCTTGTTGTCTTCCGCTTTAGTTAAAGATGCGCTCGCAATTATGCGAGAATATAGTATTGGTGGAATTCCAATTGTTGATGAGAATCGCTATTTGAAAGGTATATTGACCAATAGAGATTTGCGATTTGAGAAAAACTTGGAACGCCCAATTGTTGAAGTGATGACCTCTGAAAATGTTATTACTACGGTGGATGGTACTGATTTATCAACTGCAGAAGATATTTTGCAAGAAAATAGAATTGAAAAATTACCCGTTGTTGACGATCAAAATAAATTAATAGGTTTAATTACTTATAGAGATATCATCAAAGTGCGTGAGCATCCCATTTCTTGTAAGGATAATTTGGGGAGGTTAAGAGTTGCTGCAGCCGTTGGTGTTACTTTTGACACAATGGAACGTGTAGATGCATTGATCGAAGCAGGCGTTGATGCAATAGTTATTGATACCGCTCATGGACATACTAAAGGTGTTGTTGACCAATTAAAATTAATTAAGGATAAATACGAATCCATCGATGTTATCGTTGGAAATATCGCTACAGCCGAAGCTGCAAAATTTTTAGTAGCGGCAGGTGCAGATGGTATAAAGGTGGGAATTGGACCTGGTTCTATTTGCACCACTCGGATTATTGCCGGTGTAGGGGTGCCACAGCTTACTGCCATTAATGATGTCGCAAAGGCGATTGAGGGTTCGGGGGTTCCTGTTATTGCTGATGGTGGAATCCGATACACGGGCGATATTGTCAAAGCGATTGCTGCAGGTGCAGACAGTGTAATGTTAGGTTCTATGTTTGCTGGCGTTGAAGAATCACCTGGAGAAACCATCATATACGAAGGTAGAAAATTTAAATCTTACCGCGGAATGGGATCGATTGAGGCCATGCAACTGGGATCCAAAGACCGCTATTTTCAGGATGCTGAAGATGATATAAAGAAATTAGTTCCTGAAGGGATTTCTGGCCGTGTTCCTTACAAAGGAAATATGGCGGAAGTGATGTATCAAATTATTGGCGGTTTGCGAGCCGGAATGGGGTATTGTGGTACTGCAACTATCGCCAAGTTAAAAGGAGCAGCTTTTGTCCGTATAACCGCAGCTGGTATGCGTGAATCACATCCTCATGATGTTATGATTACACGTGAAGCTCCAAATTATAGTATTAAATAACTTAATAAAATTATCAAAATGAAAACATTATTTGTATCGATTGCTTTAGTACTTACTTCGTTATCCTTCTCTCAAAAAGAAGCTGTCATCATGACAGTTGACGGGAAAGAGGTAACAAAATCTGAGTTCCTTACCATTTACCTTAAAAATAACCCAACTCCAAAGTACGATCAAGCTTCTTTAGATGAATACATCCAGCTTTTT
>CAMCQW010000084.1 GCA_945877045.1 Chryseobacterium gleum | reverse complement strand
ACAGTCCAACCATATAAAAAAGCAGTAAACTTACCATAAGCTCTTTCAATGTAGACAAATTGCCCACCGGCTTTTGGCATCATGCTCGCTAATTCGCCATAACTCAAGGCAGCCAATAAGGTTATGAATCCTGTTAACAACCATAAAACAATTAACCAACCAGCAGATCCGACCATGCGCGACATGTCCGCGCTAACGATAAAAATACCAGAGCCAATCATCGAACCAGCTACGATTGCTGTAGCATCTACTAATCCTAAGGATCTTTTAAAGTCGGCCTTTTCTTCTGTCATATTTTGTAAATAAAGAGCTTGATAATTCTAATTTAGCAACAAATTGCGTTGGCTAAAAGTAATAAATGTTTTGGATTGATGGAAAAGCCTCTTCATTGATAGGGTAAACAAATGATTCTCCTTAACTTTGCTTCATGGCAGGATCAAGTTTTGGTACCCTTTTTAAACTTACAACCTTTGGTGAATCCCATGGTCCTTCAATAGGTGGAATTATTGAAGGATTCCCACCAAACATAAAGGTTGATTTTGCGAAGGTTCAAGCAGAATTAGAACGAAGAAAACCAGGGCAATCTACGCTCGTTTCACCTCGAAAAGAATCCGATACGGTAAGCTTTTTATCTGGTTTTTTAGGGGAAATTTCTACCGGTACAGCAATCGGGTTCACCATTCCTAACGACAATCAGAAAAGCGACGATTATGCCAATCTAGACAAGTCATTTAGGCCATCACATGCCGATTTCACGTACGAAAAAAAATACGGCATTCGCGACCATAAAGGAGGTGGAAGATCCAGTGCAAGAGAAACCGCCTGCCGCGTTGTTGCTGGGGCTTTGGCGAAGCAAGCATTAGAAAAATTAAGCATTCGATTTTCAACTTACGTGATACAAGTTGGGCCCATTCAAATGAAAACCGATCAATTTTACCCGCTTACTGACATTGAAAGTAATCCAGTTCGCTGTCCAGATAAAGGTCTTGCCAAAGAAATGGAATCGTTGATTGAAAACACAAAAAAGTTGGGCGATACATTAGGAGGTACAATTCAGTGTATTATTGAAAATGTGCCTGCTGGTTTAGGAGAGCCTGTATTTGACAAAATCCATGCAGATTTAGGTAAAGCAATGTTATCCATTAATGCCGTAAAAGGATTTGAGATTGGAAGTGGATTTCATGCTAGCTCCATGTTGGGATCTACTCATAATGACCTTTTCAATGCAGATGGAAGCACACAAACAAACTATTCTGGCGGGGTGCAAGGTGGCATCAGCAACGGAATGCCTATTTTGTTTCGTGTCGCTTTCAAACCGGTTTCTACTATTCTCAAAAAACAAGCTTTGTTAACAAAAGATGGTGAAATGGAAGAAGTACAAATTACAGGCCGACACGATGCATGCGTTGTTCCAAGAGCCGTTCCAATCGTAGAATCAATGGCCGCTATTGTTATTCTAGATTTCTATCTTCGCAATAAGTCAGTACATTTGTAAAAAAAAATCATGATTCAGCGCATACAACACGTGTATTTTGGATTTGTAATAATCAATCTTTCGCTATTATTGAGCGGATTGGAAATTGGAGCGTATCAAGCGAAAGAGTTGCCACATCAATTCACTATTTATGGATTTTTTCAAGGAAAAGAAGTCGTTTGGCGCTTTCCATTTTATCTAGTAATTATTGCATTAGTGGCGCTCTTACTCTTCACCATTAGCAAGTTTAAAAAGCTTAGCTTACAACTAAAACTGATAAAATTCACGTTCTTATTTTACTTGCTTTTCGTGGTAGGAATTACCGCCTTGTTCCTTTTTAAACTAATGCCAAACGTGCCAGACTCCGTGAGTTTTGGCCTTGGTTATTACCTATTAATCCTTGGTTTGCCTTTTACTTATTTAGGCTTACGCGGGATAATGCGAGACAAGAATTTACTTGACTCACTCAACAGACTACGTTAACATGAATTATTTATCGGTTGAAAACCTCACCAAATCATTCGGTGTAAGAGTATTATTTTCAGATTTAACATTTGGTATAGATCAAGGACAGAAAGTGGCTATTGTAGCAAAGAATGGCGCAGGAAAAACAACCCTGCTCAGATGCTTAATGGAAATAGAGCCATACGATAGTGGGCGCATAGTTTACCGAAACGACATTCGCATTGCCTTCATGGAGCAAAGTGAAATGTTGAATCCAACACATAGTATACTTGAGGCAGTTTTTGACCATGATATTCCCGAATTACAATTAATCAAAACCTACAACATCGCCATTGCAAATAATGACGAAAAAGCGTTAGAGGAATGCTATCAGCACCTCACCGATTTGAATGCCTGGGATATTGAGGTAAAGGTGCAGCAAATATTGAGCGTGCTTAAACTCACAGATACCTCACAAAAAATAGGCGATCTTTCTGGTGGACAAAAGAAAAGAGTGGCATTAGCCAAAGTACTTCTCTCCGAAGCGGATTTATTATTTTTAGATGAGCCGACGAATCATTT
Organism: Chryseobacterium gleum; assembly: GCA_945877045.1. Classification (GTDB taxonomy): domain Bacteria; phylum Bacteroidota; class Bacteroidia; order Flavobacteriales_D; family Crocinitomicaceae; genus UBA952. The sequence goes on along the minus strand of CAMCQW010000084.1, from coordinate 5,316 downwards.
AGATTTAGATATGATTGAATGGTTAGAAAGCTATTTATCAACGTCTAAATCGACCATCCTGATGGTTACCCACGATCGGTATTTTTTAGAAGTTGTTTGTGATACCATTTTCGAACTCAGCAACGAGACACTTTTTCGATATAAAGGGAATTTCTCTTATTATTTAGAAAAAAAGGCAGAGCGAGAGGAGCAACTGCAATCCACTGTCGATAAAGCTAGAAATACCTTTAGAAAAGAATTAGATTGGATTCGACGGCAGCCGAAAGCGAGAGGGACGAAGCAGAAAGCACGCGTAGACGCTTTTGAAGGAATTAAATCGACCGCTCAAATGCGCTTAGAAGAAGACGAAATGGAACTTCCTGTTAAAATGGAGCGTTTGGGTTCCAAAATAGTAGAATTTCATAAAATAGGTAAAGCATACGGTGAAAAAACCATTTTACATGATTTTTCTTATCATTTTCAACGCAAAGAACGCTTGGGAATTGTTGGTAACAATGGTACCGGAAAGAGTACTTTTTTAAACCTGCTAATTGGACAAGACCAAGCGGATAAAGGAAAAGTAGTAATCGGTGACACCATCGTTTTTGGGTATTATAGTCAAGACTTAATAAAAGTAGACGATGGCAAAAAAGTAATTGATGTCGTTAAGGATGTTGCAGAATATATCCCCTTGGAAAAAGGAAAGCAATTGTCAGCCTCTCAATTATTGGAACGATTTTTATTCACCCGCGACAGTCACTATAATTTTGTGCACAAATTAAGCGGTGGGGAAAAACGTCGCTTAAAATTGTTAAAAGTCTTAATGGCAAATCCCAATTTTCTAATTTTAGATGAGCCAACCAACGATTTAGATATTTTTGCGATGGCTGTTTTAGAAGAATACTTGCGAAATTTTCAAGGTTGTTTGGTAGTTGTCTCACACGATAGGTATTTCATGGATAAAATGGTAGACCACCTATTCGTGTTTGAAGGAGAAGGGAAAATATTAGATATCGTTGGAAATTATACCGATTATAGAAAAGTACAAACGAATAAACCAAAAGAAGAAAAATCTTCCAATACAAAGACTATCATCAGTAAAGAAGATCAAAAATTCTTAAAGCCGACTATTCTTTCCAATGAAAAAAGAAAACTCACATTCAAAGAAAAAGAGGAATTAGCATCACTAGAAAAAAGCTTGGTAGACTTGGAAAGTGTAAAATTGGAATTAAGCAATAAGCTCAGTGATTCAGAGAAAAGCAACCAAGAACTTTATGAAACCGGAATGGAATTAGGGAAGTTGGTGGAAGAACTCGATCGGCAAACGAATCGCTGGCTAGAACTTTCTGAATTCGCATAAATCAATCCGCTTTTTGAATCTCTTGCAGCCTAATTTCCCTTTGAATTACGGATTGCCCATCGGAATTGCGGATTTCAACTTTCAATACATTATGTTCCGTATCGATGTTCATTAGTCCGTAATTATTCCCCATAAAAGGACCTTCAATTCTATTTTTATTGGGAGTTGATAAATGCCAAGTTTGAGTTAATCCGCTTGATGTAACATCATAAATTGGATAAGAGGAATGTGCGCTAATTTTTGATATCTCGGCATAATGAACATCACCAGAAATAAAAACAACACCGTTCGCCTTGGTTTCCTCAATAAGTCGCAACATTTTTAACTGTTCATGGGGAAAATTAGCCCACGCCTCATAGCCATTATAGCTAATACCAAATTGCGTGGAACTACCAATAATTCTATAATCCGCTTTTTGCTGAAGGACTGTTTTTAACCAATTCCATTGTTGTTCTCCCAAAAACGATTTGGTAGGATCATAATGCGGCAAATAATCCAATTCATACTTGAAAGAGGTATCAATGGAATTAGCGTTGTTGGATTTTAGTAATTTATCCCTAAAAGTTCGGGTGTCTAATAAAATAATTTGAATTATCTTACTGTTCACTTCATACGAATAACTCGTGTAAATTCCTTGCTGTGATCTACGTATTGACTCCTTGGGCTCGTTAAAAAAATCAAGAAATAGTTTCTTAAATCGTTTCTTTCGGCAGAACTCTTTCCCCGCATCGTTTTTACCAAAATCATGATCATCCCAAGTAGCAAGTATTCGTGTTGATTTTTTTAAATTTTGATAGGATTCCTTAGCCGCTAATTGCGCATACTTCCGTTGGAGAACTCGCGCATTTTTAGTATCACCGTAAACATTATCTCCTAAAAAAATAAATAAATCTGGCGCTTGTGCAGCGATATCATCGAAAAGGGGAATTGGCTTATCCTGATGACCACAGGACCCAAAAGCAATTTTGAACTCAGTTTGTGAAAGCACACTGAATACCGAACATAAACATAAATACAAAAGACACTTTTTCACGCCGTAAAAATAGTCAATAATCGTAGTCAAAAACAACACACATAGCTTTCAATAGTCGCATATTTTTTTTGTAACTTTGAGATATGAAAATGAAGGTTTTTACTTTACTGCTTTGCGTTTTTTCTACGTTGCAAAGTTTTTCTCAAATTGTATCGAAAGATGGCACTAAACTAAAAAACAAAAAAAATAAACCAGTCACTTTTGCTTTTTTAGAATTTAATCGGACCAATTCTTTCAGAGAGTTGACTGAAAATAAAGAATTCATTACCTATCCTTTAGGAGAACGCGCAAATGAACAAGGACTAAATATTTGGTCCTATTTCTTAGGAATGAATACTGGCTTGACCAACTTCTTACGCTTTGAAGGGGGGATTTCTTATCTCCAAACCGGTGAACAATATACGTATCAAGATCCTTTGGGAAGCGACAGTACATTCTCCTACCAAACAAAATATAGATACATCGCAATGCCTTGTCAACTAAAAGTTGAATTCGGAAATAATTTCCGATTCTCATTAGGTGCAGGTATTATGCCGCAGCTTTTTAATGGGTATCGACAAGATCAACAATGGACCACCGAAACCGGGAGCAAAAACGAAAAGACGATTAAAGATAATAACACTTGTAACTCGTTTGGCTTAAGCGTCATTTCTTCCGCTGGCGTTCATTATGTGGGAATGAAATCTTGGGGTTTGTTTTTAAAGGTAAACTATCGCCAACAACTAACTAATACCTTGACAAAATATGGTGATTATGTACATTTTTCTAAGGGGCTTGGTTATAGCATTGGAATCAGCAAAAACCTAGAATAGATGGAAATACAAGAGCTAATCAATTTCCTTGAAAAAGAATTTCCCTTATCCCTGCAAGAAGATTATGACAACTCCGGCTTGCAATTGGGAGATCAAAAAAGTGAGATAAAGGGCGTGTTGTTGAGTTTAGATTGTACCGAACAGGTGGTCCTCGAAGCAATTGAAAAGAAGTGTAATGTAGTGATTTGTCACCATCCGCTACTTTTTAAAGGATTGAAGAAAATTACCAATGACACCTATGTTGAAAGAACGATTCGACTATGCATTCAACATGACATTGCCGTGTATGCTATCCATACGAATTTAGATAATCATCCAAAAGGAGTGAATTTTGAGATTAGCAAACGTATTGGATTGATGAGCACAAAAATACTCGCTCCCAAAAACGCACCCCTATATAAGCTTTCCGTTTACACACCAACAGCAGCATTAGAAGCCGTCGACGCAGCCATATTTGAGGCAGGAGGTGGTAGTATTGGGGAATATTCAGAATGCCATTTTCGCCAAGAGGGCATTGGGACATTTAAACCAAGTCCATTGGCTAATCCGATTTTTGGAGAAATTGGAGTTCGGGCCTCAGTGGAAGAGTATAAAGTGGATTACCTGGTAGAAGCGCTCAACCTAGAACGCGCACTTAGCGCTATGAATAGTGCTCATCCCTATGAAGTGGTAGCCCATGACATTGTTTTATTAAAAAACCAAGGCGAAAATATTGGTGCAGGACAAATCGGAGAATTAGAAACTCCATGTGACGAGAAAGAATTTATAGAAAGAATAAAAGAAATATTTGCTTGCGAAGGGATTCGACACACAAAATTCCTTAATAAATCAATTAAGAAAGTGGCGGTTTGTGGTGGCTCTGGGAGTTTTTTAATCAAAAATGCAATCCGCCAGGGAGCAGACTGCTACATCACTTCAGATATAAAATACCACGAGTTTTTTGATGCAGAAGAGCAGCTACTTTTAGTGGATATTGGTCATTACGAAAGCGAACAATATACTTCTCACCGATTGATGGAAATACTTAAAGAAAAATTTACTAACTTTGCCATCCAATTAAGTGAAATAAATACAAATCCGATTAACTACCTTTAATATATGGCAGCAACTGCAACCAAAAAAGAAGTAACCATCGCTGATAAACTCGATGCTCTTTATGCACTTCAAATGATTGATTCTGAAATCGATCGAATTAGAACAATCCGTGGTGAACTTCCATTAGAAGTACAAGATTTGGAAGATGAAATAATTGGTTTAGAAACGCGCATTGAAAAAATGTCAGACGAGCTAAAAGGCTTGGAAACTGAAATCTCTGATCGAAAATTAGCGTCTAAGGAATCTGAATTAGCCATTTTAAAATATAAAGAGCGTCAAGATAACGTACGTAACAACCGTGAATTCGAGTCTCTTGCTAAAGAAATAGAATTTCAAGAATTAGAAATTAAATTAAACGAAAAAAGATCGAAGGAAGGAAAAATTCGAGTGGAGGGTAAAAAAGAACTATTTACGGAAGCGTCAGATCGATTAAACGAACGGAAATCAGATTTAACTATCAAGAAAGCAGAATTAGATGCGATTGTTAAAGAAACACAAAAAGATGAAGATCAATTAATTAAATCTTCAGATGATGCGAAAAAACAGATTGAAGAACGTTTACTTGTAGCTTATACTCGCCTTCGCGTAAATGCAAAAAATGGCTTAGCTGTCGTGTCAATAATGAGGGGCTCTTGCGGTGGATGTTTCAATAAAATCCCACCTCAACGACAATTGGACATCGTTACCAAAAAGAAAATATTGGTATGTGAGCATTGCGGACGGATTTTAGCGCCGATTCAAAATGAAGCAACTTAATCATCGATTTCACGTCTTAAATTTCTCTTACGAACTAAAAACAAAAATTATGAAATTAAAAAGCCCGTTTTCTATTTTCCTAATTGCAGGATTATTATTAATGAGTTGTAAAAAATATCCAGATGGGCCAGCTTTAAGCTTTCGTTCAACTACTGCTCGTGTAGCGAATACCTGGAAAGTTACCTCTTATACAATTAATGATATAGATTATACCACAGTTCTTACAAGTATAGATTACACTGAAACATACAACAAAGAAAATGAATATTCATATAATTCAA
>CAMCQW010000083.1 GCA_945877045.1 Chryseobacterium gleum | reverse complement strand
GGATTTATTAACATTGAATTAAGGAAAGATTTACAAGGGAAACCGCGAATGATCAAGGCGAAAAATGCTACCTTTATTGTATGAATCAAAAAGAAGCGAGGGAAAGAATTTTGAGACTTTCCGAAGAAATTCATAAATACAATCATTCGTATTATGTCGATAATCTATCGCTAATAAGTGATTTCGACTTTGATATGCTATTAAAAGAATTAGAGGCATTAGAAATTGAGTTCAATGAATTTGCTTTTGAAAATAGCCCAACTAAACGTGTAGGAGGAGATATTACCAAAAAATTTGAATCCGTTACCCATCGTTTTCCTATGTTGTCTTTAGGAAATACCTATTCTGAAGAGGAAATCGTGGAGTGGGTTGCAAGAGCCCAAAAATTAGTGACTGAACCCCTGGAATTTGTTTGCGAATTAAAATACGATGGCGTAGCTATTGGTATTCGTTATGAAAATGGCCAGTTTTCTAAAGCTGTTACACGTGGAGATGGTGAAAAAGGGGAGGATGTGACCAATAATGTTCGTACCATCCGATCAATACCACTTCAATTAACTAATGATTATCCCACTGATTTTGAAATACGAGGGGAAATCTTTATGCCACATGCTCAATTTCAACGAATTAACTTAGAGCGTGAAGCCATCGGTGAAAACCTATTCGCTAATCCTCGAAATACGGCATCTGGAACACTTAAAATGCAAGATTCTAAAGTGGTAGCAGAAAGAGGCTTGGATTCCTTTTTATATGGCGTGTATGGCGATGAATTACTAGACAATGGGCATTATGAATCGGTGCTTCATGCTGCAAATTGGGGATTTAAAACACCAAATCCAACAAATAAATATATTGAGAAGGTCAATGATATTAACGGAATCATGGCCTTTATTCGTTTTTGGGATGTCGAAAGATCGAATTTGTCTTTTGATATTGATGGGATTGTAATTAAAGTTAATAATTACCAACAGCAGAAATCGATGGGGTTTACGGCAAAATCACCTCGTTGGGCCACCTCATTTAAGTTTAAAACTAAAAGGGTTGAAACGGTATTATTGGAAGTAACTTATCAAGTTGGAAGAACGGGATCTATAACGCCTGTTGCTAATTTAACGCCTGTTTCTATAGGTGGTACTACGGTAAAACGTGCCTCATTGCATAATGCTGATCAGATTGAAAAATTAGCATTGCATGAAAATGATACGGTGTTTTTGGAGAAAGGAGGGGAGATAATCCCTAAAATAGTAGGCGTTAATTTAGAAAAAAGATCGGGAAATGTTAGGCCTGTTGTTTTTATAGAAAATTGCCCCATTTGCCATACATCCTTAGTTCGTCAAGAAGGAGAAGCCCATCATTATTGTCCGAATGAAAGTACTTGTCCACCACAAGTAAAAGGAAAAATACAACATTTCATTAGTCGAAAGGCTTTAAACATAGATGGGTTAGGAGAAGAGACGATCGAATTACTTTATGAAAAAGGATTGATAAAAGATATTGCTGATTTATATACCTTACAAGCGGATCACTTGCTTAAATTGGATAGAATGGCGGTGAAATCTGTTGAAAATCTTTTGACTGGTCTGGAATTATCAAAAAATACTAACTTTGAGCGTGTGCTCTTTGGTTTAGGTATTCGGTTTGTGGGTGAAACGGTTGCAAAGAAATTAGCAAAGGGCTTTAAAAATATAGACGCATTGCAATTAGCAACTTATGATGAATTAATTGAAGTGGAAGAAATAGGGGGCAAAATAGCAGATTCTGTCCTTCGATATTTTTCTGATGCAGCTAATCTAGCCTTAATTGATCGCTTAAAAAATGTGGGTTTATGTTTTGTTAAAGAAAATGAAGTACTTGATTCAACTACTTTTCTTGGAAAAACATTGGTAATTTCCGGTTCTTTTTCTGTTTTCTCGCGAGAAGAATTAAAAGAACTTATTGAAAAGAACGGTGGGAAAGTTGGTTCGTCTGTTTCTAGTAAAACTGATTATTTACTAGCGGGTGAAAATATGGGACCTGCAAAATTGAAAAAAGCGAATAGTTTAGAGATAACTATTATCTCTGAAGAAGAATTTGTAAAACTTATCTCATGATGAAATTAAAAAATATTTGGAGCTCGTCGCAATCGTTGTTGGTGATTTTTGATTTTAAAGACAACGAACAATTAAGCAAGTTTAGAAAGGCATTGGATAAAATGTTAAACAGTAGTCAGGTAAATCGCTTAGTTATTGTTGTTAATCTTCCAAAGGAAATTGATAAAGCAACTTTGCCTCCTCACTTTTTAATCTATTATAATTCTCCCAATGATTATACTTTCTTTGGTAAAATGAAGGATATGCAATTAGAAACTGAGTTAAATAAGAATTATGATTTGTTAATCTATTTTGATCAGCCAAACGATAAAATAATGGACCAATTGAAAAAGGCACACATTAATAAGAAAGTTATTGTAAATAGTCAAGATGCTTATTTCGATTTGAGCTTAACTTCTGCATTTGAGAAGCCTGATGAAATGCTTAATTTTGTAACTTCTACTTTAGAAAAAATTAATTTATATGACTAATCCATTTGTTGGTGCTGGCGTTGCACTAGTTACTCCTTTTGATTCTTCCGGTGCAATCGATTTTGTTGCATTAAAAAAATTGGTTCGTTTACAAATTGATGGCGGGACGAATTTCTTGGTGGTGCAAGGTACAACGGGTGAATCTCCTTGTTTATCGCAAAGTGAAAAATACGAGGTTTTACAAACGGTTATTAATGAAAATAATGGCGAATTAAAAATTGTCTACGGTGTGGGAGGCAATAATACCTTGGCGATTGGTGAATTACTGAAGCAAGTTCCTGTTGGAGTTGACGGTATATTATCTGTTTCTCCTTACTACAATAAACCAACGCAACTGGGTATTCTAGAACATTATAGGTATTTAGCAACTTGTACTTCCCTGCCAATCATTATCTATAATGTTCCTGGAAGAACGGGGTCGAATGTCCTGCCTGAAACAAGCTTGGAATTAGCAAAAATTGCTAACATGGTAGCAGTAAAAGAGGCTTCTGGAAATATGGAACAAATCATGGATATTATTCGCCAACGCCCAACTGATTTTGGTGTGTTGTCAGGAGATGATAATTTAACTATGCCACTTATTGCTGCTGGTGCGGAAGGAGTAATCTCCGTTGTCGCTAATGCATTCCCTGAATTGTTTTCTGCTATGGTTAATGCTTCGTTAAAAGGAGATCTCGAAAATGCAAGGAGATGTCATTATGAACTATTTAGTATCACCAAAATGTTCTTTGAAGAAGGAAATCCGGGTGGGGTAAAGGTGGCACTTGAAGCTAGAGGAATTATGGGAGAACATATGCGTTTGCCATTAATGCCGGTCTCTAATGGACTTAGAAGTAGAATACAATCGGAAACAGCCCGATTAATGAACTTGTGAAAAATCTATTTTTTTTACTAGGGATTCTTTTAATCAATTGTTCAAATGATTCCTTGACGAAGGTAAGTGAGAAAGATCAAAGTAATAACGTCGATTCAATCGTATCAGTTCCAAAAGACACGACAAAAAAAGTTCCTGTAGATAGTACTTTTTTGTCTTTTCTAACTGACGTTCAAACTGTTAATCCTAACATTCGTGTCGAGCTCAAATACGCGACGGATGATAATTTCATGAAAATAAAATTGTATGAAAGGATGGTTCATGCTTACCTGCAGAAAGACGTAGCGATACGTTTAGGAAAATGTCAGGATTATTTAACATCATTGGATCCAACTTTACATTTATTAGTATACGATGCCGTTCGTCCACTAAGTATACAAAAGAAAATGTGGAAAGCACTGGATACTATCCCAATCAAACAACGGGTGAAATTTGTTTCCAATCCAGCAAATAAAAGTGTTCATAATTATGGTGCCGCCGTGGATCTTACGATTTGCGATGAAGCGGGGCAGCCACTTGATATGGGAGCAGGATATGATGACATGCGACAAATTGCCTATCCTTCGCTTGAAAAAACTTTTTTAGCAAATGGTCTTTTAACCCAGCAACATATAAAGAATCGTTCTTTACTTCGTAAGGTAATGAGCTCGCAAAAATTCTCAGGAATTCCAACTGAATGGTGGCATTTTAACGCATGCACGAGGGAATTAGCTGCAAAAAAGTATAAAGTATTAGAAGTGGAACCTTAATCTGATCAGTTCATTTCTTTATTTCCGAGCAATAATAACCGTGTGTCCTTACCAAATTGCTTGATTTTTTCAATTTCATCTGCACTCAAGTTGTATTTCCCTGGATTCTTTTCCCAATCGGAAACAGGAATCAAGTAAAATCCATTAGGGTTGTGGCGAACACGTACCCAAAATGGAAGATATGACCAATCGGTAAAAGTGATTTTTCCATTGCTAATGGACAAGTTTAAGCCGACACCAATTCCACCATTTTTATATTGATCACGTTGACTGCTTATACAATTTCCTAGGCTATAAGCAACAGGGATGTTTTTAGCGCTATTGTTTTTCGGATGCATAATTTCCATGGGTTGAACAACATGTGGATGCATGCCAATAATCGCATCGGTTCCATTGTCACATAACCATTGAGCGAGTTTGTTTTGAGAACTATTGTAGTTTCGTTCATATTCAGCACCCCAATGCAGCGTTACAACTATGAAATCAGCTGCTAACTTTTTTGCTTTATCTAAATCAATTGCTATTTGTGTTGTGTCAATCCTATTCACAATGTTAGGAGCTACTACTTCAAGTCCATTTGTCCCATAAGTATAGTTCAGGAATGCTATTTTTTTCCCTTTGATTACTTTAATAAATGGATAAAGGTCCTCGCGTTCCTTTTCATTTTTAAAGGTCCCTGTATGGTCAATATGTAATTGATCTAGTACGTCTATTGTACGCTCAAGTCCTTTTTTGCCTTTGTCTTGGGAATGATTATTCGCGGTAATAATAAAATCAAAACCAGCTTTCTGTATCGCTTCAGCATAACTATCAGGGGAACAGAATTGTGGGTAGCCGCTATACGGGGAGCCTCCTAAAGTAACTTCTAAGTTAGCAACAGCATAATCCTTGTTCTCTAAATAAGGAGATAAGAATTGAAACCAATCCATATAGTCGTATTTGTTTTCGGCCTTCACTTGCGCAGCGTCAATCATGGATTGATGCCCCATCATATCGCCCACAAAAAATAATGAAATGGAACTATCCGCTAAATTAGGCTTGGCTAGGGGTTTTAAAATTACTTTATTTACTACTTTATCTCCAGAGAAATTAAAGAATAGTAGAGAGGATGACGATAATAGGATTGGAATTCCTACATACAGAAAGTTAATCTTTGAAAATATTTTTTTCATAATTTGAATTAAAGCAGGCTAAAGGTAGCTTCGAATTTTGGAATCTCAAAAATTATATGCTAATCCGATGATTTCCTGATATTTGGAAGTTAATAAGTGAAAGATGAGTTATAAAGTATTCACTTAATTGAAAACATAACTACATTGATCAAAATTCATTTAAACTGCTTCAAGAATTATCTAACACATTCAATACCCACGAAGTTCCTGTTTTGAGTGAGTATTTATCTAAAGAACTAAGAAGCATTTTTTGTTCATTCGAATTACACATTAAACTTCGGGTTGCGGTTTCGACGCTTAAACGTGTATTGTATTCGTTTTGAAAATAATTCGATTCTAGCCTAATTGGCGGATTTAATTCGTTATTTAGTTTTGCTAGAAAGCGAAAATAAACAAATTGAATAATTAGTTCTCCGATGGATTCTATCTTGCTACACTTATAAATTTTTGTCACCAAAGAACAAATTGCTCGGCTTTGCATGGCAAAGAAAAGTTGTTTGCGAAAGGATAATGCTTTTAAAAAACGCGCGAGTATCCAAGATTGAGCATGCATTTCCATTGTTTGAGTTACTATTAACATTTCATCAATAATTGAAATGATCTTATTTCCGATTAAATTGTTGGGATGAAAATCGAAAAGTATACGCGTTTCGAATACTCGAGAAATTTCGTGAAAATGCAGTTTGCTGTAATCAATTTCAAGTATTTCCTTCTTCAAACCTACAATCCAACTCGAATCAATGGATCTATTTTGATAAGTAGAATTGGAAATTAAATAACAATAATAAAAAATTCGATTATTACATGTTTTTGCTAGTTCAAGGCAGTTTGTTTGAAGCGCCAAACTGAAATATCCGTTAGGATCATCTTCATCAACAAAGTGCTCATAGAAAATTCGCCTGCCATTTACTGTTGAAGCCAAAATCTTAAGTAAATTATGTTGATCAGAAGAGTTTCGAACCAAATAACCGACTAAATATGCTAAGGCATCCATGTTCGTATTAGAAAAATCAATGCATTCTACATGAGCTCTTATTTCTGTTTCACTCATCAGTTGTATAGCAAGTTCAAAACTCTGGAGGGAATACATGGAATCAAAAAAATAACCGTCACTACCTAATAAAATTCGAGAATGGCTACTTTGTACAAATTTTCTATAGGATTCAAAATGTTCAAATCCCAAGTAATTGCAAATAATTTGAAGGGTAGATGGGTATATTTTACGGCGAGGAATAATATCAAAAAAGCGAGCAAGTGTGTGAGGTGAAATTGAAAATTTATTAGACTCCATAGCAGCAGAAAGCAAATAGGCATCCGAAAATTTATTCATGAAAACACCGGATTTTTGCTGCAAATCAGACTTTATCTTATCATAATACACAGAGTGATAAAAATCCATATTTTTTTTTTAAAATTGATTAAATATTCTAAATAAATTCAATTTACGTAATTAAGTTGCAGTAAGTTGCTTTTGAATTAAATATTTTTTTTTTCGAATTTTAACAATTATTAGTGGAGCAGAACCCACTTAAATAAACGGATCGATGTCGACAAAGAAAAAGGCATCTCAAATAAAAAAAAAATGGCAGAAAAGAATTTAGCTGATCAGTATTTCCACCCAGGATGTATGGAAACCCTTCCCATTATTGGAAAAAGAAAGATTTCGGATCAAATGTTTGATGAATTTAGAGATAAGTTATTGAATAATTTAGTTGAAAATATAGCTCCAGGTAAACTTGATATTCATAATACTGATTTAATAATGAAATCAATATTGATTACAGGTCCACGAATAGTAAAAAGAGCTGGAGCATCATTATTACATCATTTAGGAAAAGACAATATAGTACGTTTCAACTTAATTAATGCCTGTGTTCTTTTATTTTCAGATAATCAAATGCTTTATTTTAATTGCTGTTTTGATTTATTAACTGAAAAAGCTTCATTAGTATCTACAGAAGAATTTTTCTACAAGGATATAGTTTCTACTTCGACAGATAATATAGAAACAATGTATGAAGATGAAGAAGGGAAAATGCAAAGACTAGAATCAGCAGATTGTTTTAGAGTTAGAACATCTGGTGGTACTGCTGTTGAAGTTATCTTATCTTCCCCAAAATTACTTGAAATATGGGGAGGGGGTGTAATCCCAACTGACTATATCGAAGATGCGATTTCAAAAATCAGAAAAGTTTTAAGAGAGAAAAAAGCATAAGAAAGAGAGCAAGTTGGAGTGGAGATTCAATCTTCAACTTGCTCTCTATTTTCACAATAAAAAAATGAGGAAATTATTTATTCTAGCAATAATTTATTTTTATCAAAAACCAAGAAAATATTTCAATAAAGATTCTAGTTATTGTAAATATTATCCAACTTGTTCAGAATATGCGAAACTTGCATATGAAAAATACGGAGTAATTAAAGGAACAAAAATGACTTATAGAAGAGTTAAAAGTTGTGACAGTAATTCTCAAGGTGGGACCCAATTCCCTTAATTAAATTAATAAATTAACATGGCTAAAAC
>CAMCQW010000082.1 GCA_945877045.1 Chryseobacterium gleum | reverse complement strand
TAGGTGAAGCAGCAATTATTTTAGCACAAAGCGGCGTGATGAAAAATCTAGATGCTGGAAAAACCTATTTTGGCAGCCCTTGTGCAGAAGTAAAAGAAAAATTCAGAGAATTAGTTGCGCTACGTGCATTACCAGATTTTATGAACGGCAAAAAATGACGGAAGACGTAATCACCACTCTCGACAAAAAAATAGCACTACAAGCGCTAAAGCTAAACTCCTTGCTGGAAATCAGCTCCGCAATCAACAATAATCTTTCTACAGATCAATTAATCATAAATTTCTCCTTTATTTTAAAAGAGCAATTAAATTTTAGACGATTTGTTTTATTTATCAATCAGGAAGGATGGAGCTGCCTTTTAAAAGAAGGATATAAGGGTAAAATTGATACAGAAAACAACATACTTGACCTACTTAGATTCAAGGAAACTACCCTACTAGCCGACTCAAATTCCAATTTATTACGAGAATTTAACGTGGTAATGCCCGTACTACATTTAGGGCAACCCCTCGCCTATTTATTGTTATCGGACAACCAATTGAAACCCGCTACGCTGCTAGATGCCGACTCACATTTATCTTTTGCACAAACATTAACCAGTATCATTACGGTTGCCATTGAAAATAAGCGCTTGGTGAAAAGTAATGTGATAAAAGAATTGATCTCCAAAGATTTGGAAGTCGCTTCGGAACTACAAAAACTACTTTTTCCTTCGGATCTACCTTCGGACAGAAAAATGGATGTGCATGCAAAATATATACAAAGACATGCAATTGGGGGTGATTATTACGACTTTATTCCTTTAGGAGATGATGAGTACATTCTTTGTATCGCGGATGTTTCAGGTAAAGGAATAAGTGCTGCCATGTTGATGGCTAATTTTCAAGCAACCGTCCGAACCCTTTTCAAATACCAACGTTTCGAATTGGCTTTTTTAATGGAGGAACTAAATAAAAAAGTCATCCTAAATGCCAAAGGCGAAAAATTCATCACATTTTTTATCGCACATTTTAACGCACACACACGAAAACTGAAATTCATCAATGCTGGACATAATCACCCCATCCTTTTGATGAATCGTAAAATACAACCCCTTGTATCTGGTTGCATAGGATTGGGAATGCTCGATGAATTACCAACCATAAATATTGGTTCGCTAACCTTAAATAGCAATGCTACCCTAGTGCTTTTTACCGATGGAGTTGTCGAAACAGAAGATGAAAATGGAGAGCAATTTGGAGTAGACAGATTAATTAAAGACATCAAAGCATATTCCAGTTTAAAAATGGAAGACATGAACAACATCATCTTTTCTCACTTGACCGATTGGTGTGGAACACAAAATTATGGGGATGACACAGCAATAATGAGCTGTAAATTCTTTTAACGAATAAGGTACATTTTCCCCAATCCTTTTTGAATAAACTTATCTGCGCCAGATTCTAATTGCTTAATGTTTTGACCATTAATTTTTGCTTGAACACGATATAAATAAATTCCATTGGCTAATTGGTCACCAAATTGATCCCTTCCATCCCAGGCATAATCAGTAATGTTTCTTCCAATTCGAATAACACCTAATTCACCTTCTGTAATTTCTCGCACCACTCTGCCATTGATATTCATCACTTGGATTAATATATCATCGGGTAAGGCATCGCCCGTAACAGTAAAGACAAAACGCGTACTGGTAGAGAATGGATTGGGATAATTTAAGAATTCAGTAATCGCTGATTCATGAATAACCTCAAAATTAATTTTATACTCAAAATCCCCCGAAAGATTTCCAGTCTTATCACTTCCCTGCACCAGCAATGTGTACGTACCCGTTTTTTCAAAATAAGTGGGGTAAATGATTTTGAATTTCTTGTTTTGAATTTCTGCAGGAATCCATTGCATAACAACTTCACCATTCGCATTCATAAAAGGAATTTTTAGTTGAATCCCATCAGGATCAGTGATGTAGACACCAAACAAGGAGGTGTCCGCATCTTCACTCATTACCAAATATGGATTTTCATCTTTTAAACTCATGACAATTTCTGTGGTAGGCGCAATAATGTCATTATTAAGAATGTGCTGACCATTGAATGTTACGTCCAAAATAGGGTTGATATCTTCCGATTGCACCGTAAAAGGGAACTGTAATAGATTATTTATATGTGTTAATTCTGGCTGATCGGTAAAAGCTTGAACCAAATCAACGTAAGGATTTATTTCCATTCTAAGCCAATTTTCACCTACCAATCCCAAGGAAGAAAACTCGATGGTGTCGCGCAATATATTTCCAGCTAAGAGGGGCGCTTGCCTTGGGTAAGATATCGGATGAATCATTTCGTCTTTGTCGACAATATAATAACTAACCAATAAGGAATCCATTCCATAATCACTGATGTTACGGACATCCACAGCAAATTTAACAGATTGACCTTCTTGAAGTGTATCGTTTAATATTGTCCAAGTAATCCCTGCGCTTGCATCAATTGCTGCCTCTGGTAGCGGCGCAAAAACAACATGCCAGAAATCGATTTGAGCGGGAGTTTGGGTCACCGAATCGTAATATTTTGCCTCAAGTCGCATGTAGGGATATAAAGCCGGATCAATAAGATTTGTCAATTGAATAATAGAATCATTTGCGGTCATTAGCGTATCGATCGTATATTGATAGGCACCATAAGCATTGAACAATTTTATATTTAACATGGTGGAATCCCCTACAGTTTGTTCCAAAGCGTCTCTTTTCCAAAAAAGCGACTTCCATTCAGACACGGGCCCTATCAAAGGACTAGTTTCTATCCCAATCAATTGAGAACCAGAAATGATCGTATCAAGGAAAATATTCTCGTTATTTTGGGAAACCAATTCAACAACAAAACTTGGATCACCTTTTCGCGTTAAAAATATAAATGGACGATTTGGTCTACCGGCATAAATACTGTCAGAACCAAGATTCAAGAATGTTGTGTACAATCCTGGATCATATAAATTCCACCAATCGTAACGAGTACTCATAGGCGTGTAAATCAAAATATAATCTCCGTTTTCAACGACATTTTCTACAAGATTTTGAAAAGCATCTATTTGTGCCGGGACATTTTGATGGAACGTGAAATACCTCATAGGACGGGGCTTACATCCTGCATTGTCATTTGCATTTCCGAAATTATTATTCGGATTTACAACGGTGCCATTTGGATAAATATAGCGCGTTTCCCAAGGCAACAAGGTAGCTTTATCAATGATGGCTACATGGAATTTGGGGGTCAGATTGCAAATCTCATATTCTTGCTGTTCATCGTTCAAGTACCAGGCATTATCGAAAATAAATGGCGACGAAGTAGATGCTAAGGTGAGACAAGAAATCGTTTTTTGAATGGGGGTAAATTCACGGTGTTCATTAATTTGATTAAGATTAACTCCAACAGGAGTGTTAAAGGTAAACTGATGAAAATCATCCTGTCCCCACCCTTCCTTATTAATGATGTATTGAAACGAGCGCGTTTTCCACATTGGAAGGGGTTCATCAATGGCAATGCGCCAATAATAAACGGTGCTATCAACCATAATTACTGGCGAAGACATATTAGATACTCCCGAAATCCATTGATTCCAATTTACTGATTTCACACCGCCAAGACCAGAAACAGTGGCATATCTTCGGAAACCACTATTAAAAGTGTGAATGGTATCCAACTCAAAACGATAGGTATTCATAGGAGCCAAGGGATCGATTGTTGAACCAAAAAGAGCTATGGTATCTCTTGGCACAACCGCAAAATCCATGGGTAAAATAGGAACAATGCCGTCAATATTGATCATGAAATTTTTCAATACTTGATTATTCGTTATTTCATCATATTGCTCGGGAATGTCAGAAGGAATATCAGCACTGATTGTAAAGCGAT
This sequence comes from Chryseobacterium gleum, assembly GCA_945877045.1. Classification (GTDB taxonomy): domain Bacteria; phylum Bacteroidota; class Bacteroidia; order Flavobacteriales_D; family Crocinitomicaceae; genus UBA952. Next base: position 3,996 of record CAMCQW010000082.1, on the reverse strand, counting down.
TCAAGCCAACACCAATCAATGGATAAAAAGGAATTTTTACTTGTATGGTTTTCTCATAATCTATTCCATTCACAATAAACACATAGTTGGAATCAGCGATTGAGCCTGGAAAATCGCGTAGAATTTGAAGAGTAAAATCACCCGGAATGGATTGTCCTAAATTTCGAATCGTTACTGCAATATCGATAGAATCTGTTGCGAGCGTTATGTCATCCGGTCCAAAAGTTATTCTGGGATCTGTTAGTTCTATTTCAGGTTTATTATGAGGATTTAAGCGAAGCATTGGATCCCCGTGCAACGTCATTTGGGAAAAAGTTGATTCAGTTACCAAATCTGAATTCACATTCATAACGGTATCAATTAGATTCCTAATATGAGATCCGATTGTTCCACCATAATTATCTTTGGAAAACTGGCGGTAAAAATGATTGGAGAAATCATTAAGTGCCGATGTAAAACCATAATTAATTGTCCCTAAATAAGCAATCACCCCTGCATTCGGCGTTAGTACAAATTGCTCTGATTTAGTGGAAGCACTTTGAAAGATATTTCCGTTGTAACAAGAATTAGCAATTAATAATGGATATCGACCCTGATTGTCCCAATTTTGTGGCTCATCAAGATTAACGTCAAAACCACTAATGGAAGAAGACGCATGTCCGAAAAAGTTCATCACTGTAACGCCTTCTTGAATTCTATCTTGAATCGCCTGAACCTGTAAAGGCGTCAAGGGATTGCCCGATTGTTTTGCCACCAAGGTTGTATTCCCACCGAAATAATCATCCTCGGCAAGCAGTGCCATTTGGTTTAAATAAGTCTGAAATAAATACTGCTCATTTGAATTATTCCCCCCCGAGAAATGCAAGATTTGTTTTTGCCAATCCTTTGATTGTGATGAATAAATAGAACCAGGGTCTTGCTGCAATTCAAACTCCTTCACTTTTGTAAAGTAAGTCTGTAACTCGGCATTATTATTAACCGATATTCTTCCAGTAGGGATTAAAGGCGTCCATCGATCCGTTCCAGCTAAATTTGAGGTAATACAAACATCGCAAGATGGCTGTCCGAATGAAGGCACAAGCGATAAAGCATAATTAGCGGGGGAAGTCCGAGATCCTGGGCCAGAAGACAAGGCAGAAGTTACATTGGCTTCTCGAATACCTTTTCCTAACAAATACAATCCAACTGGTTTTTGTGTGGAGAGCGTATAAATATAGTGAGCATACCTTCTCAGTCCATTGATATGCTTTGGGATTCCTCCGCCAAATTGCTGGTATAATTCATCCACTTTAGATAATATCACGTTGTAATCCCCGCCTAAAATTGAACTCCGATACGTCGCATAATCGATTACTGAAGTTTCTAACTTTGGGTGATAAACAAAAAGCAAGGCTTTTTCTAAATTCGGAATCGTCGAGAAATTGGTAAAAAACCCTGTATTATTAACTAGCTTAAATGCATTTATATTGTAGAAAGTGCTGGCATCTTGAAGCACCACTTTTTGGTTGCTCCCGTTGTTACTATTTGGAATGAGCACCTGATAATTTCCAGGAGAAACCGCAATAACAGGAAGTTTCCTTGGAATATCCCCTAGTACAAAGCAATAACTGGTTGGAATAGAAAGCGCTGTCATGTTAAGTCTAATTTTGGATTGAGAAGGATTATTCTCCACCAAAAAAGAAGTTTTGTTGGCATTCAAAAAAGAGGGGGAACGTGGATAAACGAAGGACCAATAATTTAAGGATTGAAAATCAGACAGCGCACTTTGATCACCGATAATATTTACTTTGTAGTTCGTGCTTCCGGCAGCTGGTAAGGCAGAAACCGGGAAATATTTGTTGATGTATATCCCCTGATACCCGGTAAAAACCGTGTCCATTAGCACATAATTAGTGGCGCCAATTGTATGAAGCGAATGATGGTTTCCAATACCACCAAAAGCAGCATTAGATGCGCCAACTGTTACGGCTCGATAATTCACCAAAGGCGCATCAAGTCCTTGATACACATTTTCTAAAAGCGTGGACGAAAAATTCCAGGTGTATCCATTAATGCCATTTTGCACGGTACTCCCCCACCCTTCACCGGACACATAAAATGAACTTGCCGCTTCAGAAGATTTTTCCCCTTCAATATAAGCCTGTGCAAAAGATTGCCATTTTTCAGAAAACACATAATTCGAAGGAACATATGAATTGAAATCCACGTCATTTTCTACCACATAGCGCTTATTATTTTCACTGGTATTCCATGTGAAGAAATATTGAATGGTATCGTTGTATAAACTAAATTTCGGGTTTCCCATCCACGTTGGGTTGTCGTAAAGAGTAGAATCTAACCAACCATCATTCTTTTCAGCATAAAAAAAGATCTGATCACCTGCATCAAGTAAATTATCTCCCCCATCTTGAATATACAAAGGAATTTCTTTTTGACGGCCAAAAATTTGGACATTTCCTGCAGTAAAGGAATTAACAGGAATCCCAGCAGCCGTTAAGGAAGCAACATCAATTTTATAGAGGCCGGTCTGTGCAAGATAAAATGAATAATACTGTTGGGAATAATTAATCCATTCATTCCCAAAAGTTTGTGCTTCAGCGGAAAAATAAAGAAAAAAACAACTTAAAACAGTAAAAATCTTTTTCATTTCACAGCATTTTTCGGTTTTGCTAATTTAAATTTTATTGAAAAGATATGCGTGTAAAAATTAGCATCCGCATCACCTAGTCGAGTAAAAGCATAATCTAAATGAAAGCCTTTAATACCAACCCCCAAACCAATATTAGGCTGGACGCCCCAATATTTAGTGCCATCCATTCTACTAAACGACTGAACAGAAGAGATTCCTCCTCTTAATTTAACAATATCGCGGTAGCCAAACTGGATACCTGCATGGGGATCTACAGAAAAAGGCGCTGCACTTATTAGCGTATTTCTTTTTCCATCGGTGGTAACATCAAAGTCAATTTCACCGCCAATACTTAATCCTTTTTTTCCTAAGTCAAATTGACAAGCAGAGGCGAGAATAATTCTGGGTAACGTTAACTCGAGCCCATTACTCGGTATTTCATTTCCTGTGGCTAAGAAAACCTGTTGCATTTCCGGATCCAAGTTAAAGACCCACGAATTAAAAGTAGAAGTAAGATCACGGGCAACCACCCCAAAACGCCATGTTTTATTTACTTGGTATTTCCAGCCAGCATCTAAACCAAATCCCCAAGCTTTCGCAAAATCCCCTACTTTTCTATATATTATCTTTACAGTACCGCCAACACTCATCCCTTCGACCTTTAATTTAGAAGCATATGAGCCCAAAAAAGCATAATCTCCTGCCGTAAAAGTCGTGATATTATCGTAATTGATAACACCGTTATTATCTATCAACTGAGTTGTATTTGGAATGTCATCGACACCAAAACGAATAAAAGAAAGGCTAAGCGCACTGCGATCATTAATAGCATGCGCTAATCCCACATAATCATACTTGGCAATTCCAGCAAAAAATTCAGAGTGCATAACGCTAGCTTCCAACCAACTCTTCACTCCCACCAATCCCGCAGGATTCCAGTAGGCAGCACTAACACCCTCGGAAGAAGCGACAACCGCATTTCCCATTCCGTATGCATCAGCACCAACACCAAGCGCTAAAAATTCATTGGAATATTTTTGACAATAAAAACTAGATTGAAAAATCGTAGCAAAAAAGGAAAATAGAATCAAGAAAACCTTCATAATTTTTAAAAATTGGACTTAATTAACCCAAACATTGCCAAAAAATTGTGTTATTTGCATAACAATAAATAATTGCGATAAATATACTTTATTTATACGTAATTTTAGATATAAATTTTTTCGAAGAAAATTTGAACCACTAAATGTTTAGCCTCCCGAACATACTTACTGCAATGAACTTAGTTTGTGGGATAATTTCAATATTAGCCACGCTAGCAGGAAGAATAGATATTTCACCTTTATTTTTATTCGCTGCAATGGGAT
>CAMCQW010000081.1 GCA_945877045.1 Chryseobacterium gleum | reverse complement strand
ATAATAAAGCATTTGAATGTCCCTATTGTGGTGGCTCTAAATTCGAAGAAGAAATTATTGAAATGGAGTCGAAAATTATTGAAACAAAAGTAGAAGTTAAAAGCGACTCTAATCTTGATCTATATTCTAGTAAACTTGATAGTCTCATTGAAATGGCGCTTTCTGATGGGGAACTGACTGAAAAAGAAAAACAAGTACTTTATAAAAGAGCTGAAGCTGAAGGGATTGATCTTGATGAATTTGAAATGATTTTAGATTCAAAATTAAAAAATCAACAAAACAAACCTCAACCCCCCACTATTATAAGTACTTCCAATATATCTGAAAACAATACCCCATTAAATCCTGATCGATACGTTGAATTAGACAATCTTATTAATATTGCGCTTACTGATGGATTTATTTCTGAAATGGAAAGAGAAACATTAATAAATAAAGGCTTAACAACGGGGATTCCTCAAGGAGAAATTTCAATGATACTTGATGCTAAAGTTATTGAAAAACAAAAAGGTTTGGCACAAGTTGCAACGCCTAAATCAGACAAATTTGGAGATGTTAAGAAATGTCCATCATGTGCTGCAATTGTAGGAGCCTTTCAAGGTATTTGTTCCGACTGTGGACATGAATTTACAAATATTGATGCTGTAGGTTCAGTTCAAAATTTGTATAATGAACTTATGCGTGTTGAAGAAGAAGAAAGAAATAGAAAAAAAGATGTTCCGCCTGCTGATACAAATGGGATAGTAGGTTTAGTGGGTGCTTTTAAAAGTATTTCGGGACAATCAGCGATACAAGGTAGCTTAGATGATGATCGTCTCAATCAAAAAATAATTCAGAGAAAAATTGGCGTTGTTTCCATGTTTCCAGTTCCAAATACAAAAGCTGATATTTTGGAATTTCTTTCAATGGCGGTGAGTGAAGGCGGAAAAAAAATAGGAGGATTCTTTTCAAGTATGAGCGCAGAAGAAAAGGATTATATTAAAGCTTGGAAAGCTAAAGCCGAACAAGTTGTAATGAAAGCTAAATTTAGTCTAAAAGATGACAAAAAACTTTTAGATGAAATAAATGAGTATGCTAAAAAATTAGATATTAAAAATTAAATCATAATTAGAAGATGGGACTATTTGGAAATAAATCAGAAGGAGGAATGATGGATGTCATCCGCTGCGATGAACAAGAATATCTTGTTTGGAAATGGCGACCTTCAGGTGAAGCGAACACAACTAAAAAAGAAAATTCAATTCGTTTTGGAAGTAGTCTTCGGGTAAAAGATGGTGAAATGGCTGTTTTTGTATATCAACAAAAAGACGGTTCAATGCAAGATTATATCGTGGGCCCATATGACCAAACGATAAAAACTGCCAACTTCCCTATTCTTACAAACATTGTAGGCGCTGCTTTTGGTGGTGCTTCACCCTTTCAAGCAGAAATTTATTTTATTAATCTTTCTGGTAATATTCAAGTGAAATTTGGCATTCCTTACTTCGATGTATTTGATCCAAGATTTTTAGATTTCGCTGTTCCAATGGCTGCTAGAGGTACTATAACATTTAACCTTACAGATTACAAGTCTTTTATTAAACTAAATCGCTTAATTAATTTCGAATTAGATGATTTTAATAAGCAAATTAAAGATGCAGTAACTAAGTATGTAAAAGCTGTAATTACTAATATCCCTTCCGAAGTTGGTATGCCTGTGTTGCAAATGGAACGAAAAATTCTTGAAATCAATGACTTAATAGCGGCAAAACTGAAAGAAAGACTGGAGACAGATTTTGGTGTAAACATGAAAGGCTTTGATCTCGCATCGATTGATGTTGATAAAGAGAGTGAGGGATATGCAGAATTAAGAAAAGTTACCGCTGAGCAAACAACAAAAACAACGGTCGCTCAGACAGATGTTAGCATCAAAAACATGGAAGACATGCAAAGCATCAATGCTGGAAACATGGAAGAAACATTGAGGATCCAACGAGATGAAGCACAAAGAGCACAGAAACTACAAACAGAAACCAATTTCATGGGAGCACATGCACTTAATCAACAAACTGATGTGTTAAAAACGGGTGCTGAAAGTTTGGGTCAGATGGGTAATATGGGCGGAGGAGGAGGAGGCGGAATGAATCCAGCAGGAATGATGACCGGTATGATGATGGGTGGTGCAATGGGTAATCAAATGGCTGGAATGATGAATAATATGGGTCAAAACATGAACCAACAACAAAACACACCACCACCGCCACCAACAATTGCTTATAGCGTTTCAGTAAATGGTCAAACTGCTGGTCCTTTTGATTTGCAGCAGTTACAGCAAATGGTTAGTAATGGACAGCTTCAGCAAAATACTCATGTTTGGAAACAAGGAATGGGGGCATGGGAAACAGCAGGGAATGTACAAGAACTTAGTTCATTATTTGCAGCAGCTCCACCGCCACCACCTCCAATGCCATAAGGAATTAATATAATATAAGTGATAAGCCGTTTACTTTTTACACCTAATAACTAAATTATGAATGATGATAGTTTTTTCTCAATGAACAGATTAGTTGAATTCGGCATGGGTGTGGCTATTGCACAACAAATGGTCAACACGATGAATAGTGCTATGACAAATATGAATATTCCAGGAGCTATGAATTCCTTTCAAAATGCTACACCTCAGTTTTATTATGCAATGATAGACGGGTATCAAGCGGGGCCTTTTTCTGAACAGGAATTGTCGCGCTTGATTGCAGAGAAAAAAATTGTTAAAGAAACTTATATTTGGAAACCTGGTTTACCAAAATGGGAAGTTGCTGAAAAATTGCCTGAAATCTTAAAATTAGTTGCATTATCGCCACCACCATTTCAAAAACATCTAGAGTCATGAAAATAAATTTTGTACAAAGTATTATAGCTATAGCGTTAAGTTTACTTATAGCTTATGGATTATATAGTTTTCACAATGGTGATAATAAAATGCTATTAAGCGTGGGCTGTTTTGTTTTTCTATGTGCTACATTACTAATTACAATTGGTGCAAACTTTGAACTTCCAAGAACTACCGCCAATGTAAAAGTAGTTTCAGGAATTTTCTTTGTAATTGCATTAATAAGCAACCTCGTATTTACATTTATTATTTTTACGCCACCAATTTATGTTATTACCAATGGAATATTACTTTTAGTTTTTATTCTTATTGCTTATTCAATTAATAAAGCAGGCCAATAAGAACGCTTCTAGTCTATTACATATAATTACGTCTTCAGCGCTATTGGATTACCTCCCCACTTTTCTTGGAATAACCAACGTTTCCTTTTGCTCGTTTTTGCAAATTATGTTGGCGCATATTAATAAGGATTTCAAGTGCAGGTCTAACACGGCGTCATAATTGTCCGAGCGATAACCTCCGAATAATGCGAGGGTCACGGGCAATGGTTTTCCTGTTTCTTTAGAGATCTGATTCACCCATTCAGAAAATATTTTGGCGCACAATAACCAGTGTTTTGTGTCGCATGCTCCTCCTAAGTCATCATCCTCATGCGAGTCAGCTCCGTGAGCGAATACCACATATTGAATTTTGCCGGCACGGATAAGTTCTCCCACGTGATCCAAGCCTTTCTGAAAGGATGCGATATAGGATGTGTTTCTTCCTATTGGATTAATGTTGCAACCTCTTGGTATAGCAAGGTCTAAAATTGGATTGAAGTCCCTTGAGTCTTCAATGCTATTTCCAAAATGACCGTCAAGGTCAAAATAAGCCCCGCTGGCACTAAATTCTTCATACAGTTTAATGGCGGAAATCACTTGACCTGAGAAGGTACAAAATCCACATCCTCCTTTTGGTTGTGCATGGTGCATTCCTGAGATTGGCGCAAAACAAATGGATGTTGGGTTTAGGAGCGCATGTCTTTTCGCGGCGTAAAGTGAAGCGTTCGTGTAGCCAACACTATGCACTAAATTTCTAGACCATGGAAGTCCATTCGTGTAGCAATTTCCTTCCCCGTTAAAGAAATCATTTACGTAAGATTCTGTGTGGGCAATTTTGAAATCCTTTTTCGTAAAAGACTGAAAATCGGAGGTGCGTTGGAATGCACCACTTAGTTTTTTGTTCTTGATCCGCTGCATGAGTAAGTAAGGTTTGAGCGGTGATTTCGAAAATGAAGCCTCTCTGATGTTGTCAATGCAAACTTGTTGATCGGTGTAAAACGTTAAAATTCTTTTGTTTCTTTTCTTCATAGCTTTCAGGTTTTAGGTTAGACAATGCATTTTTATCAACGCAAACTTACTCTCGATGGTAGCCAAAATTGGTCGCGCTGCAACCTTGCAAGGAAGTAATTGCCGCTTTAAAATGTCTTCACCTTTGTCGAAACAATTTAAAAACATATACTTATGAAAAACAAAACAACACTTTACCATTTTATCGTAGATCAAAGTGGTTCGATGGCTGGATTAGAAGAGCAAACCATCGCAGGTTTCAACGCGCAGTTGAAAACTATTCAGGAATTGAAAATGGAGCTTCCAGATCAAGCGTTCCTCTGCTCGCTCACATTTTTTAATGGCATCGTGCAGGACCGCATTCTATTTCAAGAAGTAAATGCCTTGCAACCCTTGTCCAGAGATAATTATTTTCCATCTAGTAACACGGCTCTCTTAGACGCAATTGGAAAATCAATTTATAGTATTAAGCATAAATTTGCGAAAGAACTTGTGGAAGATAAAATTTCCATCGTTTTGGTAATCATTACGGATGGACATGAAAATGCTTCAAGATTGTACACGTACCATGATATAGCACACATGATTAAAGAGTTAGATGAAACAGGCAAATGGACTTTTAGTTTCCTGGGAGCAGATTTTGATGCGATACATACCTCACACATGTTAAATATTCGCAAGGAGAACGTTATCAATTTCAGTAAAAGTAGCTATAGTGGGATGATGGAAGATGTAAGTTTATCTATCCGTAGCTACGCAGAAGAAAAAACAAAAGGGAATCTGAAGAGAGATATTTTTGATATCTTTAGCAACAAAGATAAAACAAAGAAGTAACCCTAAATTTATCCATGAAAATACACCTCATACGTTCGGTAGGCTATCCAATTGAAGACTTTAATAATGTGCTAAATCTTCTAAATAAATACCGTGGTAGCATTGAATACATACCGGCAGAACTTATTGTTTTGCCGGTATCGGAGGTAGAGGTGATTTTTGAAGATTTGAAATCATTTGAGAAGAAGGAAGATTTCTTGGGAAAACAATACAATAAATCTATGGATTTCCCTTCTGAAAGTATGTCTTTTCCGCATCATGAAGAAGTATTAACATGGGAACAATTATTTTCAGTATGTATTCAATTTCGGAATGAAAAATTGATTGATCCAAAAGATCATGTAATACTTTTGACCAATATAGCAAACGATCTCAATTGGTTTGGAGGGGTAGATCCATCGCTAAAAAATTATTTCATTCATACCAATAATTGGGGTCTTTACTTTGGGAATGATATAGACGGACGTTTTCCAATTGCCTATCAAATAGCTTCTTGGTTATTAAAGACAATGATGTTTCCAACTCAACGTGAAATACTCTCTAATTCTCACGCAATTCCTCGTGGCTGTTTGATGGATTTTTGCAAAGACAAAACTCAAATCATACTCAAGATGCGCACTGGAGATTTATGTGAATCCTGTATGAAAGTACTTTCTGAACGAGATGTAAACCGCACCCATGTACGCCAGCTTTTTTCCGTTATGGACGGCTTGCGTGAGAATATTCTATTCCGACAACGTTCGAGTCTATTAATGGAGCAGAGCAGGATGGAAATTCGAGGACAGAATAAAGCCCTCTACCTCTGCGATCTTGGCGATTTACAAGTTAACTTGAATCCAAAGGAGAAAGCTTTATACTTATTGTATCTTAATCATCCAGAAGGAATTTCAAGAAGTTACCTAGTTGATCATTGGAGTGAACTTCGAAATTATTATGGAATTCTTGCTAATCAGCCTACCAACGCGCTCATCGACGAAGCCATTAATCGACTCACGGATGTAACGGATAATAATATGAATGAAGTAATGGCGCGTATACGTGCTAAGTTCAGACAAGCTGTTGGAGAAGAACAATCCAAGGTGTATAGTATTGAAGCTACTCCTGAAGGGAAACATAAAATATGTTTGAATCGGGAGTTAGTTCGATATGTAGATTAAAAGCAAGAAGATAATCGTTGTTTTCTTAAAAAAAAGTACTTAGTCTTTTATAATTTTTACATCTTTTTCAATTATCACCACCTTTTCACAACATTCCTTTTTGTCTTTGGAACATTCTTTGTATTTAGAACATTCCATTTTGTCTTTGGAACATCCCTTTTTGTCTTTATCACATTTCCCCTTTTTGCACGTAGAACACATGATTGCACAAATTAATCCACCAACAAATACAGCAGTTCCGAATACAATAGCAACATAAGAAGCAATTTTAGTCAACTTTCCTAGACCTTCTTTTTTACTATAAGCCAATAAAAATAAACCTCCCATTAACACAATTAATGCTAGAGATAACGCGACAATAAGCATAGGACAAATCATAATAATACATTATAGTTTAGTGAAATTATCCAAAAACCGCTCTTGGTACGATCAAATCTATACAATTTATTGATTATCAATTACTTTTATTTTCTTTTTTATAAAAAAATAATCACTAGTCCCAATTCCAAAACTAGAAAGGTTTATGACTTGCACCTTGTCTTTTTTACAATAGAACTAATCGAATTATGATTTTTTATTTCGGAATTTATTTGTATTTTTATTTTTAATAAATACTTAATGAGTAATTAATATACCTACCTAAAATGAAGCATTTTCTATTTTCCCTAATATTTCTATGCCTTTCAGTTGGCTTTAATACCTTAAAAGCTCAAGGTCAAATATGTATTACAGGCGGTGGCCCTTCCAGTGATCAAGCACATTCTATGGTTCAGTCAAATGATGGTGGCTATGTAGTTGCAGGACAGACTAGTTCTTTTGGCGCTGGATTAATTGATATTTACGTAATGAAAACCAATGCTGTCGGAACAGTTATGTGGACAAAGACAATTGGTGGAATCGGAAATGATTATGGTCGATCGATAATAAAAACCTTTGATGGTGGATATGCCATTGCAGGAACAACTGCTTCCTATGGTGCAGGTGGAGATGATTTTTACCTCGTTAAATTGGATGCGGCTGGAAATGTGCAATGGAACAAAAGTTACGGTAGTACCGGAACAGATCAAGGGTGGGAAGTTGTTCAAACACCAGATAGTGGATTTTGTATTGCTGGACAAACTGCGTCTTTTGGCGCATCTCCTAATGATTTCTATGTGGTAAGAACTGACGCTTCAGGAAATCTTGTTTGGGATAAAAAAGTGGGTGCCGCGGGATTGGCAGATATTGCCTATTCGATTACCAATACAAATGATGGTGGTTTTGCAATTGCTGGAACGGCCTATACTTGGACTGGAAGCGGAAGCACATCATCGAATGATTTCTATATTGTAAAACTTGATGGAAGTGGTAACATGGTATGGTCACGCTTAGTGCAAGATGTCAATACAACCAAATATCCAGATTATGCGAGGTCAATTATTCAGACAGCAGATGGGGGATATATGGTTGCAGGAGAAGCCGGCCAACCTAAAGTCAACGGAGGATTTAATTGGCACTATCTGCTAGTAAAATTAGATCCGACAGGGGCTGTTTCTTGGACTCGATATTATGGTGGTACTCAAATACCTAATGTCTCTACCGATGGAAGTGATTATGCTGAGTCTGTTATACAGATGGCGAATGGTGACTATCTAGTTGGAGGTTATACTTTCTCGTTTAATTACAATTTTAATAATAGTCAACAAGTAGGATTGGAATATTACTTGGTTCGTGTTTCA